>DAHWGZ010000505.1 GCA_027335965.1 Acidiferrobacter sp. | reverse complement strand
TGTCGCGGCATGGAGCATTCCCGGATAGTCGATGTCGGCCACGTAACGCGCCCTGCCGCGCACCTTTTCGGTCCCGTCTTTGCGTAAAGGCGCGTCCTTCATAGAGAGCCGTCCCGAACCTGTCATCGTTATGCATCGATGTGTACATAGCATTTTTCGTGCCGTCTCGGCCTTATGCCGCTCGCGGCCCATGACGCGCGCAGCGAATCGTTCACAACACGCGTATTTCCGCCCAATAACAACGCTCACGTCCGCCTGTGACCCGGCACCCCCGGGAAGCGGTAGGCCCCGACCGCCGTCCAGTGCGCCGCAAGAGCGCCCCCTGCCGGGGCATGAACGGTCTTGGTATGCACGAAAACGGTGAGGCCATCGCCATGAATGGCACGGGGGGCGCGGGAGAACCTTGCCAGCCTTAAGCCCATCGGCTTGGCACGTTTACTGCTTCGGTCCCAGTGACAACAGACTTAAAAATCGTTGGCCCGAGAGCGATTCATGAAACCGGAAGAGAATGCGTCGGCACGGCCTCACGCCGAGAAGTCAGACCCGGACGATGAGCGGGAGCGGTTGGCAAGGGCTGTCTCGCG
>DAHWGZ010000504.1 GCA_027335965.1 Acidiferrobacter sp. | reverse complement strand
CCTCCCCATCTCATCCTCAATACGCCCGACTCATGTTCGACAACCATGCGCCGCGCCCACGGACACCGTGCTTCCCTCCCTTGTATATCGCGCCGACGCGCCCTACAAGCTTAGACGCGGATTGCACGAAGTAACGCCTTCTACGCGCGGTTTTCGATAAGCGGTCAGACCCGCACCACCCATCTATTCGTCCCATGCGCCTGCGCCACGGTCTTGCCTGCCCGTTGGATGCGACAGGGGCGTGATTTGTTCCGCGCTGCGAACGTTCCGAAAATCGCCCTGCGGTCGGCGCCTCGGCCTGATCCCATAGCAGCAAAGTTCATGCCGTTTCGCACCATATGGTCCGATGCGACGCCGCCGCTCGCGGATCTCATCGACATACTCTACAGCGACCGCGGCCGCATCACTATCCGTCTCCGGCGCGCGCCCGCGGTCCCTCTGAAGGCCCGGAAGATCGCGACCCTCAACGAGCATCCGGCTCGCGAGCCACGCCCTGACCGGGATATAAGGGGCGGCAAAAGTCGTACCCGGGCGGGAGAAAGCTCAAGGCCACACGTTCCGGGCGTCCGGCATCACGCCAAAGAT
>DAHWGZ010000503.1 GCA_027335965.1 Acidiferrobacter sp. | reverse complement strand
GTCGCGCGACACACTGCCTGCGCGGCCTCGCAGGCAGCTCCTTGGGCGCGCCACTGTTCGATCGCGGAGGCCTGGTCATGCAGTTGTGGTCTCGGCTGTGCGGAGGCGGGTCGCGAGTCGCGCGATTACGCCGAGCACCCGGACACACACCTGTGTCCGTCAAGGTGGTGGCCTGTCAGCTCCCGCCGAGCGCCTGGCGCACGGTCACGTGGCGGCCGGGCACGAACGCGAGGCTCTCCTCGCGCTTTGCCGCGCTGCCCGTGCCGGCGGCGCACCGGGACTGGCATCGGTGTGCCCCCCCCGCGAGGAAGAGTGGCTGCTGACCGACTGGCCCCGACAAGGGCTTGAGCCCGTACATTATTGGCTCGCTCGTCTCCCGGTCACGATGACGCGTCGAGCCTTGGTGAGTACGGCGATGATGCGCGGCCCCATTGAGCGGGATTATCAGGAACTCAAACAGGAGTTCGGTCTCTCCCATTATGAGAGTCGCGGGTGGCGCGGCTCCCATCATCACGCCACACTGTGCATAGCGGCCTACGGGTTTCTACTTACAACGCGCCTGAAAACACACGGTGGGTGTAAAAAA
>DAHWGZ010000502.1 GCA_027335965.1 Acidiferrobacter sp. | reverse complement strand
AGCCTCGCGTACCTCATCCCGCTCTGCGACTTTCAAAATTTTATTCAACGCATTGTCAGCCCTCTTGTATGCCGCCAGCGCACTGCGTGTTCGCGCGTCCCATGCTTGTATCTGGTCGATCCAGTTCTCCGCCGCCTCCAGGTGGGCCGCGTGTTCGATCGTCTCCCATTTGCGAAGGTATTCTTTTCTCAACCGTTCGGCCTCGTTCCTGGCGGCCGAGTATGCGGCGCGCGCGTCCTGCGCCTCCTGCCTGCGCGTCTCGATCGCGGCCGCTCGTTCCATCTCCTTTTCCTTGCCGACCCGGTTGCTCATCAGCGATGCTCCTATGCTGCTTCTGTGGCCTATTATAGATGACGCATCATATTTAATCAAGCTATTCCGATGATGCGTCAGCGTACATAGGGGCTTTTTCAGGGAGGGTATGAGGGGTCGGCGGCGCGGCGCTGGCCGCCAGTCGCCCCCACGCGGTTTTGACTGGCGTTTTAGCCAGTTGCGGCCTGGTGGGTCGCCGGGCGCCTCCAAGCGCTCGGCACTCCGTGGCCTACGCCGCCTCCTGCCCCTGGTCGGCCAGCAATCCCTTAATGAAG
>DAHWGZ010000501.1 GCA_027335965.1 Acidiferrobacter sp. | reverse complement strand
CACGAAAGGCATAACCGTCCATCGCGCTGTTATCGAAGCCCGGTACCGTGATCGGCGCGCGCAGATCCTCGGCGAGCACCCGCGAGAGGGCCTCGTCCAGGGCCACCCGCTCGCCCTCGGCAACGGCGGCCGCGGCCGCGCGCATCCGCGCCCACACCTCCTCCGCGGTCAAAAGCGGCGCCGACCCGCCCTTCACGATGCCGGCTCCTGGAAGCGCGGCAGGAGCTCGACGAAGTTGCAGGGTCTGTGGCGCCGGTCGAGCTGCGGTTCCAGGATCTTGGTCCAGGCCGTGCGGCAGGCGCCGGTGGAGCCCGGCAGGCAGAAGATCACGGTACCATTGGCGAGACCGGCCAGCGCGCGCGATTGCAGGGTGGATGTCCCGATCTCGTCGTAGGAGACCGCCCGGAACAGTTCTCCGAAACCCTCGATTTCCTTGTCGAAGAGCGGCTTTACGGCCTCCGGCGTGCTGTCACGGCCGGTCAGTCCCGTGCCGCCGGTGGAAATGACGACCTGGATCTTCGGGTCGGCGATCCAGCGCGAGACGATCGCGCGCAGGACATAGCGATCGTCGCGTACGAGTGCCCGTT
>DAHWGZ010000500.1 GCA_027335965.1 Acidiferrobacter sp. | reverse complement strand
AGTACCGACCCGCAACTCTTTCTCGTGGTCGCCCTGCTCTACGCCGCGGTCTACCTGGTGGCCATCGACACCACGCGCCGGCGGCTGGGCGACTTCGAGACCCAGGCGGCGGTCTTGGCCTTCTGCGACGTGGTGGCATTGATCCTGCTCATGCACGCAAGCGGGGGGCTCGCAAGCGGCACCGGCATCCTGCTCCTGGTGTCGACCGCCGGCACGAGCTTTCTATTGAATCGGCGCATGACCATATTCTTCGCCTCGCTCACCACCATCGGCATCCTGCTGGAGAGCGCCTGGCCCTACCTCACCGGCTCGCAAAACGGCCTGCCGGCCAGCTACTCGCAGGTCGGCCTTTTTGGTCTCGTGCTATTCGCCACCGCAAGCCTCGCGCACCTGGTCGCCGACAGGCTGCGCCTTACCGAGGCCCTGGCGGAGCGCCAGGAGCTGGACATACGGCATCTCGGGCGCCTCAACGAACAGATCGTGCAGCACCTGCAGTCGGGGGTATTGGTGGTTGCCCCCACCGGCCATATCCGGCTGGCCAACAAGACCGCCCAGGCCTATCTGGGGCTTTCGCCAGACACCCAACCCCT
>DAHWGZ010000004.1 GCA_027335965.1 Acidiferrobacter sp. | reverse complement strand
GGGACCCTTCAGCAAAACAGGGATCTGATTGCGGTAGGCGCTCTCGAACAAAAGAATCTCGTCGCCTTGCGGCTCATAGTATGGCTCCTTCGTCACGAGCAGGGCTTCAGCTTTCACGACACCTCGTTCCACGCTTCCCTCGTTTTTCGCGCCACTGACACGACTACAGTATGCCAAAAGCATCCGACAATCCAAAAAAGCCATCGACGGCTCGGTCATCATCAACGCGACATCGGTCATGAATCCCTTGTCATGTGCGCGCGCGTCGCCAGACACCCAACATTTGGGGTCGGACGCCCTTGGGCATGGGCGCTTTCGAGTCCGTCCCGCGCGATCCCGGATTTCCTCGTTTGTCATTGAGAATTGCGGTTGACGATCGCGGCATCTCTCTCCACAATGCCATCGAACATATTTGTTTATTTACGAGAGCGTGGGGCCCCACCCGCGCGCGCAGCACGGTCGGCCGAACCGGTCCTCGTCTACGCGGCATCTTATGGCGCCATAGAAAGTTTCTAGCCATGGCCCTAGCTCTTGCGGGCCTCTTGAGCGTATAACGTGGACGGCCCCTCCCGGCGCGAGCCGTGGCTGGCTTTAGCGAACGCCACCCCTGAGGAGATCGCTTAATGGCGGACGTAGTTGCAACACATGAGACCATCGTGGTGGTCGGTGGCGGCATCAGCGGAATGACCGCGGCCGTCGAGGCCGCCGAAACCGGCAAGAACGTCATTCTGCTCGAACGAACGCCCTCTCTCGGGGGCCGCGTCAACCAGCTTTATAAGTATTTCCCGAAATTATGTCATCCGACCTGCGGCATGGAGATCAACCTCCGCCGCCTGCGCGCCCAAAAGCGCATCAGGGTTCTGACTCTGGCCGAAGTCTCCAAGGTGGAGGGGCGCGCCGGCGATTACAAGATCTCCGTCACCCTTCATCCCCGCTACGTCAATGATCACTGCACGGCCTGCGGGGCCTGCGGCGAGGCGGTTTCCGCCGAGATCCCCAATCCCTTCAACTACGGAATGAGCCGCATGAAGGCTGCCTATCTGCCTTCGCTCATGGCCTATCCGCAGCGTTACGTCATCGATCCATCGATCGTGGGAACCCCCGACGCCGAGAAGGCCCGCGCGGCCTGCAAGTACGGGGCCGTCGATCTCGACATGAAGGCCGAAGAGCTCACCTTGAGCGCCGGCGCCGTGGTGTGGGCGACGGGCTGGCGCCCCTACGACGCCGGCAAGATACAGCCGTACGGTTACGATCGCTTCGATAACGTCATTACGAGCGTCGAGTTCGAGCGGCTGTCCGATCCGCGTGGCCCCACGGGAGGGCGCATCGTCCGTCCGTCCGATGGCAAAGAGGCCAAGAACGTGGCGTTTATCCAGTGCGCGGGGTCTCGCGACCGCAATCACTTAAAGCACTGTTCGCGCATCTGCTGCATGGCGTCCCTGAAACAGACGACCTACATGCGTGAACGTTTCGGCGACGAGGCGCAATCCACGGTTTATTACATCGACATCCGCGCCATCGACCGCTTCGAGGATTTCTATCAGAAGGTGCAGGCCGATTCGACGGTGCGGTTCGTGAAATCCAAGGTGGCCAATATCACCGAAGACGAATCGACGGGCGACGTGCTGTTGCACGGGGTCGACACCGAGGGCTACCACCGCTATGACAACCGCCATGACCTGTGCGTATTGGCGGTCGGCATGGAGCCCAGTGTGGACGTGAGGACCATCGCCGATGTCGCGGTCGATGCCAGCGGCTTTATCGAGATGGGCGCGACGGATGGCGGCCTGTTCGGCGCCGGATGCGCGGCCAACGCACTCGATGTGAACCGGTCGGTGCAGAGCGCCACGGCAAGCGTCTTGCGGGCCGTGCAGGTGGTGAACCGCGTGGCGAAGGCGGAGGGTTAGGACATGGCGGATATGAAGATCGGCGCTTACATATGTCAGGGCTGCAGCCTGGGTGAGCGTCTGGATACCAAGGCCCTCACCCTGGTCGCGCAAAAGGAGGGCAAGGCTCACGTTGTGCGCGAGCACGAGTTCCTGTGCAATAGCCAGGGCGTGGCGATGATCCAAAAGGATATCGACGAGGGCGTAAACCGTGTCGTGATCGGGGCGTGCTCGCGCCGCGCCAAGGCCGAGGCCTTCAGCTTCGAGAATGTGGCGGTGGCGCGCGTGAATCTGCGCGAGCAGGTCATATGGTCGCAGCCCGCCACCGACGAGGCGCGCGAGCTGACCCAGGAGATGGCCGCCGATTACGTGCGCATGGGGTGCGCCGAGGCGAAAAAGGTCCAGGCCCCGATCCCGAATCCCGAGCACGGCACCAATAGGCGCGTGCTGGTCGTCGGCGGAGGCATCACCGGCATGACCGCGGCGCTCGAGGCGGCGCGCGCGGGCTACGATGTCCTGCTGGTGGAAAAGACCGGGGCCTTGGGTGGCTTCATGGCCAAGCTCCACAAGCGCATTCCGTACCGCGAGCCGTTTGCCGATCCGCAGGCAACCGGCGTGGAGGCCTTGGCGGCCGCCGTGGCGCGGGAGTCCCGCATCTCGGTGTTCCTCAATTCCACCACCACGCGCACGAGCGGCGCCCCGGGCCGCTTCAGCGTCGACATCACGACCGAGAGCGGCCAGACGCAGACCGAGAATGTGGGCGCCATCGTCATGGCGAGCGGCTTTACGCCCTATGACGCAACCAAGCTACCGGAGCTTGGCTATGGCAAGAGCCAAAACGTCGTCGACCAGGCGGGCGTCGAGGCGTTGGCGCGCGATGCCGCCGCCAAGGGCGAGCCGATGCGGCGGCCTTCCGATGGCAAGGACATCAAGAGCGTGGTCTTCGTCCAATGCGCCGGTCAGCGCGACGCGACCGGGACGCACCTCAAGTACTGCTCCGGCCACTGCTGCAACACCAGCATAAAGCAGGCGATGTACTTCAAGGAACAGAATCCCGATATCGACACCGCCGTCATCTATAACGACCTGCGCACGCCTGGCAATGGCGAGGATTTCTACCGCAGCGCCCAAAGAAAGGGCGTGATCTTCACCAAGGGCAAGGTGGCATCAGTGGATGTCGATGCAAGCGGCTCGGCCGTCGTGCATTTCCACGATCTCATCCTGGACGACAAGGCGGCGACCATGAAGGACGTCGATCTGGTCGTCCTGGCCACGGGCCAGGTGCCGAATTCCGGGGTCAACATCGACATTCCGGTCGGTGCCGAAAACGTCGAGGAAACCAAGCCCGCCGAGCAGTCCGTGTCGGTCTTGAACCTGACCTATCGCCAGGGCCCGGACGTCCCGCAGCTCAAGTATGGCTTCACGGACTCGCATTTCATCTGTTTTCCGTACGAGACCCGCCGGACCGGCATCTACACCGCCGGGCCGGTACGCCGGCCGATGGATATCGCGCAGGCGGTGGAGGATGCCACCGGGGCCGCGCTGAAGGCGATCCAGGCGGTGGAGAACGCCGGCCTCGGCCGCGCGGCGCATCCCCGCTCGGGCGATCTGAGCTATCCGACCTTCCGCCGCGAGGGCTGCACGCAGTGCAAGCGCTGCACGGTCGAATGTCCGTTCGGGGCGATCGACGAGGATGAGCAGCGCTACCCGCAGTTCAACGAGGGGCGCTGCCGGCGTTGTGGCACCTGCATGGGCGCGTGCCCGGTGCGTGTCATTTCGTTCGAAAACTACTCGGTCGACAGCGTGGGCTCGCAGATCAAGGCCGTGGACGTTCCCGACGAGTTTTCGGAAAAACCACGCATCCTCCTGCTCGCCTGCGAGAACGATGCCTACCCCGCGCTTGACATGGCCGGGGTGTCGGGACATACCTCGAGCGCGTTCATCCGGACCATACCCGTGCGATGCCTTGGTTCGGTCAACATGATATGGATCACGGATGCCCTAAACAGCGGTTATGATGGGGTGATGCTGATGGGGTGCCGACATGGTGACGAGTATCAGTGCCATTTCGTGAAGGGATCGGAGCTCGCGAACTATCGAATGAGCAAGATCGACGATACCCTGAAGAATCTGAACCTGGAAGCGGACCGTGTCCGCTTACTCGAGGTCGCCATCGCCGATATCGGGAGGGTTCCGGAGCTCATCAATGATTACGCCGCCAAGATCCAGGAAATCGGCATGAGTCCGTTCAAGGGTTTCTAGGAGGCACAAATGGGCGATATCAATACGGCAATGACGGAGCAGTATCGCAACAACTTCCTGAAGGAAGTCGAGGCGAACGTCGAGGAAGGCCAATGGGTCAAGATGTGCATGCAGTGCGGGGTCTGCTCCGGCTCGTGCCCGCTCGGCCCCGCCTGGGAGCACCCTCCGCAGGAAATCTTCATGATGATCCGCGCCGGACGCCGGGATGAGGTGCTAAAGAGCGAATCGATGTGGATGTGCACGTCCTGCTACAACTGCATCGTGCGCTGCCCGCGCGAGCTGCCGATCACGCATATCATGCACGGGCTCGCGAACTACGCTCACAGGCTCGGGCTCGCCCCCAAGATGAACCCGACCCGGCGCTTTGCCAAGATGTTCTGGAAGAACCTGACGAAGTCCGGGCGCGTGAACGAGATCCAGCTGTCCGTGGGGCTCTATTTCATGGACGGATTCAAGACCGGGGTGGCGCGGGCATGGGCGATGAAGGATATCGGCCTTGGCATGCTGAAGACCGGCCGCCTGAATCCCCTGGGCTTCGTGAACCATAAGGGTTGCAAGGATAAGAATGGCATCCATAAGATGCTGAAGAAGGCTCGGGAGATCGAGGATCGGCGCAAGGGCTTTGCCGCCTAAGAGGTGTTCGTATGGCCAGAAAAGAGTATTCGTTCTACCCAGGCTGCTCGTCGGAGCGGCTGACATCCGCCTCGAACTACATGGTGTCGGTGGAGGCGATGTGTAAAAAACTCGACGTCAAGCTAAACGAGATCCCCGACTGGAATTGCTGCGGCGCGTCCATCGGTTATGCCGAGGGCGGCGAATTGCCGCGCCACGTCATGAACGCGCGCAATCTCGCCATCTCCGAGCAGGCCAACAAGGGCCAGGATGTCGTGGCCACCTGCGCGGCCTGCTGGCTCGGGGCGAAGGAAACCAAGGATCGGCTTGCCGAGGATAGCGGTCTGCTGGCCGAGACCAACGAGGCCTTGCGCGAGGCCGGCATGAATCTCCAGTACAAGGGCGAGCAGGAAGTGCGCCACATGGTCGAGGTCCTGATCGAGGATCTGGGCTACGACGAGCTGAAAAAGCCGGCGGTGAAGTCGCTCGAGGGCATCAAGTTCGCGGGCTATGTGGGATGCCAGACGAATCGCCCCTTTGGGATCGCCGGCGAGTCGTTCGAGAACCCCAAGTATCTCGACCGTCTCGTCGAGATCATGGGTGGGGAGCCAATCGAGAAATATGATCAAAAGGTGACGTGTTGCGGCGGGGCGCTGGCGTTCTCGGAGCCCGAGAAGAGCCAGGCGCAGATCAAAAAGATCATCGAGTCGGCCTATGACCATGGCGCCGACATGATCGTGACCCCGTGTCCCGTGTGTCAGATGAATGTCGAGGTCTATCAGGGGCAGATCAACAAGCGCTACGGGACCAAGTTCAACATCCCCGTGACCTACTACAGCCAGTTGATGGCCGTGGCCTACGGCGGCAGCGCCAAGGAAGCGGGCCTGAATGGCCAGATCATACGCGCCCACAAGCTGGAGGAGATCGCCGCCAAGGTGGCGCGCTGATCTTGAACCCGGGATGCCTCGGTCCTCGAGGCATCCTCGCGCCGCGCGCGGGAAGAGTCTAGACGGGCCGGTCCCTCCCGGGCCCCGGCGTCTTTTCGGTGGGCAGCAGCAGCGAGGCGGCCGGCACGTCGAGGGCCGCCGCGATCCGCCCTATGCAGTCGATTCCGATGTTACGCCGACCCCGCTCCAGATCGCTGACGTACGCGCGGTTCACGCCGCTCATGGTGGCGATATCGTCTTGCGTGAGCCCCCGGGCATGTCGGGCCCGCCTCAGGTTGGCGGCGAGATAATCCCGCTCGATGTTGCGCGTCATTCCCCAAAGTCTATTGTAGATGCAAGCGTATTGGCAAGGCTCGGCCGGGCGCCTTTTTGTAGACTCATGCCATGGACACACTGGCCAAGCGCCTGCGTTACGCTCGGGAGCGGATGGGCCTTACGCAATCCGAGCTCGCGAGGCGCGTGAAGCTCCGGCCACAGGCCATCCAGTTCATCGAAGCCGGCCATGTGCGCAGGCCGCGCAGCGTGGTGGAGATCGCCCGCGTCCTTGGGGTCAACGCCGAATGGCTGCTGCTCGGCGAGGGGGCAATCGACGTAGCCATCCGCGAGACGCGGGCCGGCTACGAAGGGGAGGTCGCCTTGAGTGACGAGGCGGTCACCGTGGCGCGGCTGTGGATGGAGCTGCCCCAGGGGCAGCGGGTGGCCGTGAAGGAGACGCTCATGGCCCTGCTCAAGCTTCGTTCCTGACGGCACGCAGCCGTTTCCCGCGCGGGCGCGTCCGAGTGGCGTTCTGGCGCTCACCGGCGATCCCCGGCACAATGCCTTATGCCCGAGATGCCAAAGCCGCGGCTTGCCGCCAACCGCGTATCCTTTATCGAGATCCTCGGTCATGCGCTTGCCAACATCACCCCGTCGGCGATGGCGACCGTGACGATCTCGCTCGTCGCGGCCCAAGGCGGTGTCCTGACCTGGGCGGTCTATCTCGCGGTGGGTCTCGTCATGCTGCTCGTGGCCGCGCAAGTGGCGACGCTCGCGCGCGAGGTGCCGGCCGCCGGCTCGTTGTTCGTGTCCGTAAGCCGCGGCCTCCATCCGGTTGCCGGGGTGCTGAGCGGCTGGGCCATGACCGGCGGCTATCTCGGGGCACTGCTCGCGGCCCCCGTCGTCGGCGGGCTGTTCGTCGCCAAGGCGCTGCGCATCGCGGGCGTGGAGCTTCCCTGGCCTGCGGCGGCCTTGCCGTTCGCGGGCCTCTCGTGGGCGCTCACGGTCCGGGATGTCGAGCTCGCGACGCGCTATAGCCTCATCGTCGAGGCCCTCTCGCTGCTCATCATCCTGGTGATCGGGGTGTGGACGCTCGCGCATGCCACATGGGCGCACCCAATCCCCTCGCCCGGCGCGTTCAGGGCCGCGCCGTTTTTTCAGGCGATGACCTTGAGCATCCTTGCCTATGGCGGTTTCGAGACGGCCGCCAATTTCGGGCGCGAGGCCCATGCCCCGAATCGCGACATCCCCAGGGCGATCTTTGCCGCGGTGCTGGCGAGCCTCGCATTCTATGTCTTCATGGCCTACGCCGAGCTGGCGGGCTTCGGGGGCCATGCCGGCGCGTTGGCGCGCACATCGGCCCCGCTCGGCGTGTTGGCGCTTAGGCAGGGTCTGCCGGCGCTCGCCTTCTCCTCGGACATCGCCATGGCCATCGCCGCCTTCAGCGCCACCATCGCCACCATGAATAGCCTCGGCCGCGTGCTGTATTCGATGGGGCGGCACAGGGTACTCCCGGCGGCCTTAGGCGAGATCGGGGCGCATGGCACGCCGTCCGTGGCCTTGCATGGGCTCGGCGCCCTCACCTGCGGATTCGTGGTCCTGGCCGCGTGGTTTCGCTGGCCGCCGCTTGCGATCGTCGATCTCTTCGGCGTGTTTACCGCGCTCGGGTTCATCATGATCTATCTGTTCGCGTTGATCGCGGTCCCCGTGTGGCACCGGCGCCGCGGGCGGCCGGTGCCATGGCTTGCGCGCGCGGCGCTCGTGTTCGCCGCCCCGCTCCTGGTCTATGTCTTTGGCGAGAACTTCTGGGGGGCGAGCGGCATGGCATTGGCGGCGGCTTACGGTTTTCTCGTCTATCTCATGCTCGGTGCCTGGCTTTATTGGGCCTGGCAAGGGCGCGCGGACAGACCGGCGCTGGATCTCTTGTTTGCGCGCGACGATGACTGACCGCGCGGCCGAGCCCTCGCGACGGCTGGCCGCCGGGGAGGGACCGATGCGCTGGTCGCCGGTCACGACGCGCGGGCTCGGCGTAGTCCACGTCGCGTATATCGGCGAGTGTCCGTTTTTTGTGTCGCTCGGCGCCCCCGAGGAGCTGCGCGCCTGGGCCCAAGCGCTTGCCATCGCCCTGGTCGAGAAGCCCGAGGCCCCTCGCGCCTTGCACGCCGCGCTGCGAGCCGTCGTCGATCATGGTCAGCGTTACGCGGGGTCTGCCGGTTTCGTGCGCGAGACGCCCTTCCAGGAGGCGGTGTTGGCGGCGACCCGCGCCATCCCGCGCGGCGAGACGCGCACTTATGGCGAGGTCGCGGCGCTCATCGGGCGTCCGCGGGCGGCGCGCGCGGTCGGCAGCGCGCTCGCCGCCAATCCGCTGCCCCTTTTGATCCCCTGCCACCGGGTCGTGGGCGCGGGCCGCCGTCTGGGGTTTTATTCGGACGGCGGACCGGATATGAAGCGCCGATTGCTGGCTTGCGAGGGCGTGGACGTCGCCTCCTTTTCCTGAAAGATCCGCGCCCATGCCCTCATCCGGGCCGGCCATGCACGGGCGTGCGCACCCTTCGCAAGACCATCGGTTTTGACAGGCCTCGTTCACCAGACTAAACTAACCTAGTTTAGTTTATGGTAGCGCGAGGCGCGAAATGAAAAAGGTGAATATCCACGACGCCAAGACGCACCTCTCCCGGCTCGTGGAAGAGGCGGTTCAGGGGGAGCCGTTTGTGATCGCCAAGGCGGGCAAGCCGCTCGTCAAGGTGGTGGCGCTGGATGCGCCGGTCGCGGCTCAGGTGCGCCGCCTGGGGTTCCTGGCCGGTGAAATCTCGGTACCGGACGACTTCAACCAAATGGGCGGTCCGGAGATCCACCGGCTGTTTGTGGAAGGCGGTTGAAGCTCCTCCTCGACACGCATCTGCTCCTGTGGTCGGCCGGGCAACCCGAACGCTTATCTGCCAGTGCCCGAACGCTTCTGGAGAATCCACACAACCTGCTTGTCTTCAGCGCCGCCAGCCTGTGGGAGGTCACCATCAAGCGTGGGTTGGGGCGAACCGATTTCCGTGTGGACCCCCGGCTTTTGCATCGTGGCCTGCTCGACAACGGCTATAGCGAGCTCCCAGTGACGAGCGAACATGCCGTGGCGATCATGGGGCTGCCGGCTATCCATAAGGATCCTTTCGACAGAATCCTGGTCGCCCAGTCGCTGGTCGAGGGTGTGATGCTGCTCACAACCGATCCCGTCGTCGCCCGTTATGCGGGCCCCATACGCGTGGTCTGAGCCGAGCCATATCCCGCGCCCCGCCACGGTGCCCAGGGCACCCAAGCCCCAGGCGTTGTCCTGAATGCGGGTCCATCCCAGACCCGGACATCACTCCCGCGCGCCCTGTTCGCATCCCCCTCAAAAGGGCGCAATGCTGGCGTGGGCAGGCGAGCGCGGCGATGTGCCCCGAGCCTCAATTCTTATCGGTAGCCGGCCGTGAGCGAGCATGCGCCGACAAGGCCTTTTCCAGGGCTGATCCGAGATTCTTGCCCAGAAAGGCCCCGAGCGCGGTTCCGACCAAGGGAAGCACGCCGCCCAACAAGCCAAAGGCGCCCATCGACGAAGCCGTCACCCCTGCAAAGCTCAGCCCAGCCAGACCCGATCCAGCCTTCCAACCGTGATGGGAGCCAACGAGAAAACCACTGCCGCGTAAGGCCTCCTCCGCTTGCTCGGCCAACCCCAAGAGGGTCGTCGCGTCGACGTCGAGCTTGTCGGCCACCACGCGCAGCTGTTCGACCGTGATCGGCGTCTCGCCCTTCTCGACCCGCGACCACGTCGACCCGGCAAGTCCGAGCGCCCCGGCGACTTGGGCCTGGGTGAGGTGGCGCCGGCGGCGGACGAGTGCCAAAAGATGCCCAAGAACGGCGTTCGATGTCGTCGCCATCCTCGGATTCTGGTTGGATTCCCCATTTTCGCCCATCACCAAGTCCCACAAACCCTAAGGGCATGCAATATAGCAAAAATCGGGAATTTCGTAAAACATGGGAACTATTCATTACTGCTGTACTTGCATCTACTGCAAATCTGCCGTAGAGTCCGCTCCAGATGCAACGACAGGGAGAAATCGATATGAGAAACATGACGAGGCACGCCCGGGTCCGTAGCCAGCAACGCGGCCTCCCGCCGCTCATCCTGGACCTGCTCGAGCGATTTGGGCGCCGAACCTACGATCATCACGGCACGGTGCGGCTGTCTTTCGACAAAAAGGCTCGCCAGCGCGTCGCGCACGAGATCGGCCGCATTGCGGTGGCGCGGCTCCACGAGCTTTGGAGCGCCTTTGCCGTGCTCGACGTAGGCAGTGGGACGGTCATCACATGCGGCCATCAGTACCAGAAAATCTGCCGCTCCTGACGCATTCCTAAACCGGCTCGAACGCCCTTGCCGGCGGCAGCCATCAGCAAGAGCCACTCCGGGGTCCGCGCCTTGCGCCGCGTACCCCGGATTTTTAGAAAGATTGGAGAATGAACCGACCATGAACATATTGACATGCCCCCATTGCCATACCAGTGACTATGTGACTGAAAACAAGAGCGCGCGTGACGGCGGGCGGCGCATCGGTGGAGCGGTAGGCGGCATCTTGGGGGCAACCGGCGTACTGGATGGCGCGGCCCTCGGCGCCGCGATAGGCTCCGTGGTCCCGGTTGCTGGCACGATGATCGGCGGGTTGTTGGGCGTGATCGGGGGTGGACTCGCGGGCCTGATGGCAGGCGCAAAGGTCGGCGAGACGGTCGGAGGCCTCCTCGACTCAGGATACCAGTGTCGGAAATGTGGGTGGCACGGGTGAGCCGGCCACCGAGTCTCCGGCGGGGCCATCGCTGACAGGGCGCGCGGCCGGCGTTCTGAAAGGAGAGACAGGACACCGAGGGCCGCGCCGCGGCGACTCTGGCGCGGTCAGGATAAAAAATGCGATCCGGGGCGTCTTGGTTAGGGGCGGCCACGGACCCAATAATAACATTCGAAGTCTTTTGTTCAGGGAGAAGACATGAGCGCGATCGCGATAGATCCATCGGCCTGGCAGGTCAACGGCAGGCGCGCCACGCTCCAAAAGGTCAAGCGCCTCGCCCTCGGCGCTTTGTTGGTCGCCGCGTTCCTTTATGGCGCCGCAGTGATGTTTGTGCCACATTATCCAGATCTTGCCTATCTCGAAGCCCTGAGCGGGGCCGCCATGGTCGGCGCGCTCGCCGACTGGTTCGCTGTCAAGGCACTGTTTCGTCATCCCCTTGGCCTGAAGATCCCCACCACACGCTTTCTGCCGCGAAACCAGGAACGGCTGGGCGACAATCTGGGGGCTTTCATCCAAAGCCGCTTCCTTGCGACCGACAAGATCGTGGCCGCGATCCAGGCCTTCGGCCCGGCCGACCATTTGATTCAGTGGCTGCTAAAAGCAGAGAACCAACGGGCGATCGCCCATACCGCCGCCCAACTTACCTCCTGCCTGCTCGACACCCTGGATGAGCCGGGCATACAAAACGACCTGCGCGCCTTTGTGAACACGCGACTTGCCAAACTGGACCTCGCCACAGTCGGCGCCCGGGCGCTTGCCGCCATGAAGGCTGGCGACGAACACCAGGCGCTTCTCGACGAAGGCATGGAGAAAATTCAGAAACTGCTTGCCAAGCAGGCCGTGCGCACGGCCGTGCGCACGCACATGGCAAAGGCTATCACGCTCTTCCCTGGGTTCTCCAGGGTTTTGAGCGGGTGGGCGCAGGAAAAGCTCTACTCGGCAATCGAGCAGGGACTGAAGGAGGGCCGCGAAGATCATGACCACCCCATGCGCCAGTGGCTTTCCGAGACCGCCGACGATCTCGTGCGCGACCTTGAGCGCGACGGTCCTCTCAAGGCCGGCCTGAGCAAGGCTCTGAAAAGATGGGTCCAGCATGCCGACATGCAGACTTACGTCGGCAAGTTGTGGCCGGCCGTGCGCGATTGGACCCGGGCGGATCTCTGCCGCGGCGAATCCCTTATACGTGCTCGCGCGGCCGGCTTTGCGGATCGCATCGCGCGGGGCCTTTCAGGCAACATCGCCTTCAATGCCCGGCTCGACGGGGTGTTCGTGGCCGCGGCACCTGATCTCGTCGTGACCTACCGGACCAAGATAGGCGATTTCATCGCCCGCGAGGTCAAAAGCTGGAACGCCGAGCATCTGGTGGAAGAGATCGAGGCCTACATCGGCCCCGATCTGCAAAACATTCGATTAAACGGCGCGCTCGTGGGCGGCCTTGCGGGACTCACGATCTTTGTGCTGACCCAGTGGTTCCACTAAGACGCGCGTAAGCCGGGTTGTTCATCAGCGGGCAGGCAGCGAGGAGAGCGGTCATGAACGAACAAGAGAGCCTAAAAGCTCAACTGAGCGCGGCGGGTCAGGAATACCGCGAACTCGGCGGCTGGGCGGCCTTTCGCTCGGGCGAATGGCTTTCGATGCTCATCGGCAAATCCTTCGGCAATTACTGGGAGCACGCCCATGCCGAGTACTTCCAGCAAAAGTACGGCACGATGGACCCGGATGTCCTCGCCGACAAGCTGACCTCCGTGGCCGCAAAAAACGCAGCGCTCCTGGGTGGCGCCGCGGGCGCCATGGTCTCCGTGGATGAGATCACCGCCATTGTTACCGGCGCCGAGGGAGGCATCGGCCTGCCCGCGAATCTCGCCGTGGCGGCCACCGTCATCGGTGGCGAGGCCGTCCTGCTGATGCGCCTCCAGCTTCAGCTCCTCGCGAATCTCGGCAAAATCTATGGTGTACCTTTGGACCCGAATGACCCGGAAGACATCCTGACGATCATTGCCTTTGCGATAGGTGGGGCGGCCGCTGAAACGGCGGGCAACGCCGGCATGAAGATCGGGGGGAGGCTCGCGGGCCGCGCGGTGAAGGAGACCTTCAAGAAAGAAACCCTCGCCACGTTAAAGCGCATAGCCGCGAAGGCCGGCGTGCGCATCCTTCAGCGGTCGCTCGTCAAAGCCACGGTCCCCGTGGTTTCCATCTTTCTGGGCGGAGGCTGGAATTTTACGGCGACCAAGGCCATGGCGCGCGTGGCGCGCCGGCACTTCGCCGCCCGGCGTCTTGAGCTGCCATAAGATACAGGTGCCCGGCCGTCGCGGATCAAGGTAGACCGCTTGCGCGCCTGCGCGGTGAAGGCGAAATCAACGGGGGCTGCCCTGTCAGGCGCCTATTTGCGCTGGGGCAAAATCGCGTTAACCTGACCCGATGCCAAGCCGTACGACGCGCATCACCGTTCCCCCCATCTATGATTTCGCCGCGGCGCTCGCATTTTTACGAGAGTCGCCGTCGGCGGTCCTCGAGTCTATCGAAGGCGAGACCTATCGCCGCGCCTGGCGGACCGATCGCGGGGTCGAGCTCGCGAGCGTGACTTGGGCCGGCTCGCCGGCCAGACCACAGTTGCGCGTGCGCGTGGAGGGTCCGCGCGCCGACGACAAGTCGCTCGCCTGGGCAGTCGCCAGGGTCCGCCATGTTTTCTCGCTCGATGTCGATGCCGGGGGGTTCCAGGAATTGGCGGGGACCGATCCGATCGTGGCCGGCCTCGTGGGCGACGGCCTTCATGCGCGGCCGGTCCTGGCCGCCGACCCCTTCGAGTCCCTCGTATGGGCCATCATCGGCCAGCAGGTCGGAGTGGGATTTGCCCGGTGCCTGCGCGGCGCGCTCGTCCGCATCGCCGGCGAGGAGGCGGTCTTCGGGTCGTCCCGCGTCCCGATCATGCCGGATCCGCGCCGGATCGCGGATATCGACGAGGAGTCCTTGCGCGCGGCGCATTTCAGTCGCGCCAAGATCCGCGCTTTACGCTTCGCGGCCCAGGCCGTGACGAGCCAGATCCTCGACTGGTCGCAACTTGCCGCCATGCCGCCGGCCGAGGCCGCGGCGGCGCTCACCCAGCTTCCAGGGGTCGGGCCATGGACCGCGGGCGTGGTGCTGATGCGCGGCCTCGGGGTTCGGTCGGTGTGGCCAGCGGCGGATCTCGGCCTGCGCAAGGCTTTGGCCCAGGCGCTGGGCGCGAGCGCGCCCTTGACCGAGGCCGAGGTGCGCGCCCTGGCCGCCCCGTGGGCTGGTTGGGAGGCCTGGGTCGCGTTCTTTGCGTGGCGCTCGCTGTCACGGCGTCGGGCGGGCCCTTGAAGGACGGCCCGTAGCCGGATCGTGGTGTGATGTTCGGGGATTTCACATCTAGCCTGGACGCGATGCCAAAATAGCGATTTTTCCGACCCCGGTCGGCGCCGTCAGGTCTTGGTTATTATTCGTCCGCGCAAACGGCCTGAGATTGCGAGCGGCTGCGGCGCGGGCTTTATTTAAAATGAGTTGAAGGCCCCTGTTCTCGTCGTTCACCCGCTCCACATCTTGATCAGCTCTGCCAGGGTTCCGGACGTAGCCCTGCGAAAGGAAGGTCTCGGTGCGCCTGATTGCGAAAAAATGGGAATGGCCTCTCGGGGGCGCCACGTCCCCCGCTTCTGGGCCGAACGCCCGTGGGCTAGACTCGGCTGTGCTTGGCGGGGAATGGGGGGTGCCGACGACTCGCGGCGCGCCAAATCTCCGTGCTACGATAAAAAGCCGAGAAGGGAAGCGTGCGCGAGGGCAGTTAAGCCAAAATCCGGCATCGTCCTGGCGCGCTCAGGCCCATCCTAAGAATAGTCGAGCAATAACGTGGCCCGTGTCGAGATCAAACCAGAGCTGATCCAATGGGCGCGCGAACGCGCCGGATTAGCTTTTGATGCCTTGGTTACGCATTTTCCTAAGCTGCAGGCGTGGGAGACAGGGCAAACGAAGCCCACGTTGAAGCAGCTCGAAAAGTACGCTAAGGCTACTATGGCGCCGCTTGGGTATTTTTTCTTGCCCGTACCCCCAGACGAGCCACTGCCCCTTCCAGATTTTCGGACTCCGCGGAACGCGTCGGCGCGCTCCCATCCGAGCCCCAACCTGCTGGATACCGTGTATGCCATGCAGCGCCGCCAGGCGTGGTTGCGTGACGATCGAATAGATCACGGGATCGAGCCTGTCCCCTTTGTGGGATCCACGACAGTCGAGGCCGCGCCGCAGACGGTTGCGGCGGCCATGCGAGTGGCCCTGGGGGTCGGGACAGCCTGGGCCGCGGAACATCGCACTTGGACCGAGGCGCTACATGCGTTGCGGTCCAGCATTGAGATGGCCGGCATCATGGTGGTCGCCAATGGCGTCGTGGGAAACAACACACACCGTAAGCTCGACCCCGGGGAATTCCGCGGTTTCGTTTTGGCGGACCGTTATGCCCCCCTGATCTTCATAAATGGGGCCGATGGCAAGGCCGCACAAATGTTTACTTTGGCTCATGAGTTGGCCCACCTCTGGGTGGGGCAGGACGCGGTTTTTAATCTGGCGTATCTTGAGCCAGCAGAGGCGCTCGTAGAACGCTTCTGTAATCGGGTAGCAGCCGAGTTTCTGATTCCTGAGCAGGAAATGCGCGCTGCGTGGGCTGAAGATGGTGACAGTCCGGACCCCTACGACGCTATCGCGCGGCGTTTCAAGGTGAGCGGACTGGTGGCAGCGCGTCGCGCCTTGGACCTGGGTTTGATCTCCCGGGATGCGTTCGCGTTATTTTATGAAGGGTACCTGGAGGCCCAGAGGCGCGCGGCAACTGACGTCGGTGGTGGGGGTGACTTCTACTCCAATCAGGGCGTGCGGGTAGGGCGCGTGTTTGCCGCAGCTGTGCACCGTGCTGTACTTGAAGGGCGGCTGCCCTACCGGGAAGCATTCGAACTTACGGGGCTACATGGCGCAACGTTCGACAAGTACATGCGGAAGGCCTAGTTAGAGGTCGACTGAGACATGCCAGATTTCTACCTTCTCGATGCCAACATTTTTATTGAGGCTAAGCGCCGCTATTACGCCTTTGACGTGTGTCCAGGTTTTTGGGAAGCGTTGCTCGCGCATCACGGCAATGGGAATCTTCGAAGCGTGGACCGGGTACGCACGGAGCTAGTTCGTGGTGCGGACGATTTGGCCGAGTGGGTAATTAATCAGGTTCCCAGCGGCCTATTCGACGGCACGGACGATGCCACGATCGCGGGCCAATTCGGAAGTATGATGGCCTGGGTGCAGGCACAGACCCAGTTTATGCCCATTGCTAAAGCCGAATTCGCTTCCGCTGCGGATGGCTGGGTGGGAGCCTATGCGAAGGTACATGGATTCATAGTGGCCACTCATGAAGTGGCGAAGCCGGACGCAAGGAAACGGGTGCCGCTACCAAATGTGTGCGACGCCTTTGGAGTGCCATATATCAATACCTTTGATATGCTGCGAGCCCTTGGCACGCGCTTCGCTTGGGATCGGCCGGCGTGACCGTCTAACACCTCTTCGCTACCATCACCCAGATCATGGTCGCATTTCCGTTGATCGCCATGGTCAGGCAGTTTTCATGTCGGCCCCCGATACGGAACGGTGCCGCCCTAGCTGGGTGTGCTGGTCGCGTATAAAATTCCCAAGAATGACTGAATTGCCCATGCGTTTGCGATTCGAGACGCGAAGCTGCAACAATCGCCGCTTGCATATTCTTGGTCACGCGGTGCCCCGCCTTTTCCGCAGTGAACCACGTCCTACGAAGACTTCCTTGTCCGGCTGCCTCCCGAGCTGCCCCACTCGTTGGCTACGCCATGGTGGATAGGGTTGGCGCCATCCGCCCAATTATCCGTCTGGACCCAGGCCATGCCGGGATGCGCATCATGCTCTCGTAGATCGGGTCCATGAACCGATGATTTACGACGGCTGTCCTGGATGCAGTCAAGGTGGCGCCGGCATTCAGGCGGGACGCCGGTGGTCCCGGCGTCCCTGCTGGCATATTCGGCAGAGACCCACCAGGGGGTCATCGCGGGCCTGCTCCTTGGAGGGGCGCTGCCTGCCTTATTGAGTTGATAGGCTAATGGTCGCGAGGGTCGCCGGGGAGGGGCCTAAAGGCGGGGGTCAGCCCACGGCGATGCCGTTAAGCGCGGCATAAAGGCCGAACCCGGCGGTCAGGATGATGATGCCGAGCACGAACGCCGCGTAAGGTCCCTGGAGGCGCAAAGGCCCCGAGAGGGCGTGGCGCGCCAACAGGTACAGGAAACCGAGGACGATGGGGAGCAGGACGGCGTTCATCACCTCCATCGCGACCCCGAGCGTGACCAGATTGACGTCGGATGCCACCAGTAGCCCGCCGAGCACGAGCAGGGTGGTGTAGATCCCGTAGAACCAGGGGGCCTCGCGCGGGTGGTGCTCGAGGGAGTGCTTGAAGCCCATCACCTCGCCCACGCCGCGGGCGGCGGTCAGCGAGACCACGATCGTCGCCACCGTCGCCGCCCCGCTCATCCCCAGGGCGAACAACAGTCGTCCGGTCCGCTGTCCCAGAAACGGCGTCAGGGCATCGGCGATCTGCTGGACGGTATTGAGGGGCGCGTGAGGGTTGCCGCGCCCTATGGTGGCGGCGGTTGCGACCAGGACCGCGGCCATGATCAGCTGGGTGATGACCGCGCCTACGGCGGTGTCGACGCGCGCCATGGTGAGGTGCTCGACGCGTAATCGTTTATCGACCACCGCCGACTGTTGGTAGAAGACCATCCACGGCATGATCACGGCGCCGACGTTGGCGGCCGCCAGGTAGAGGTAGCCGGGGTCCTGAAATGGGATATGCAGGCTATGGCGCATGAGCGGTCCCAGGGCCTGATGGGTACGCAGGGCCACCAGCAGGAATGCGAACTCAAAGGCCCCGACGGCCAGCGCCACCCGCTCCACGCCGGCATAGGACGCGGTCCAGACCATGATGATGAGGCCGCCCACCAGAATGACCATGGTCACCCACCGCGGGATACCGAATAAGAGGCCGACGCCGGCCATGCCGCTCAGTTCGGTGAGGAGCGCCCCGAGGCAGGACAGCGCCAGGGTCGCGACCGATAGCCATGCCCAGCCCCGGCCGAATCGCTTGGCGATCAGTTCGCCATGGCCCTTGCCGGTCACGATCCCGAGGCGAACCGTTAATTCCTGGACGATATAGAGGATGGGGATCAGCACCACCTGGAGCAGCAACAGCTGGTAGCCCCATTGGGCGCCGCTCTGCGCGGCCGTGATGACGCTGCCGGCGTCGGTATCGGCCAACATGACCACCAGACCCGGCCCGAGCACGGCCAGGAGGGCGCGCCATGGACCGGACCATGTGTCGGAGCGCCGACGTGACAAGGACATGTAAGGGACCCCCCCAAAGTCGCTAACAATAATAAGAGTCATTGTCATTTGATGCAAGCGGAGGGGTTATGCACTATTATGGGGCATTTGCCTCGTCTTGGGCTGGTCGGGACGCACCAGAATGGCGTATTTTGGGCAGAGGTCGTTGGCCCGGATCTTGCCTTGGGGGATAACCGTGGCAAGTCATGCTGAAAGTATCGTGGAAAATCTGACGACCGCGGTCGTGGTCGCGGATGCCTCCCTGCGTCTCAAGGCCGTGAATCCGGCGGGCGAGATATTGTTCGAGTTGAGCGCCAAACAAATGGTGGGGCAGGCGCTCGAACGGCTTTGGCCGCATACGGCGCCGCTTGCGAGCCTGTTCGCCGACATCCTGCAGGGTGCGCATTCGGTCACGCGCCGCGGCCTGCCCTTGCCGCTGCCGGGTCGCGAGGTGCTGGTCGACATGACCGTGACGGCGATCCTGCCGGGTGCCGAGCCGGAGATGCGGGAGGCGGCCTTGTTGTTCGAGCTCAATCAGGTCGACCGCTTGCGGCGTTTGGCCCACGAGGAGGAGCTTGTGGATCGCCATTTGGCGCAGAGGGCCGTGGTGCGGGGCCTGGCGCATGAAATCAAAAATCCCCTCGGCGGCCTGCGCGGCGCCGCGCAGCTCCTCGAGCGCAAGCTCTCCGAGAGCGAGCGGGAATATACGCGCATCATCATCCGCGAGGCCGATCGCCTCCAAGGTCTCGTGGATCGCCTGGCGGGACCGACCCGTCCGTATCTGCCGGTGCAGGTCAACATCCATCAGGTCCTGGAGCATGTGCGGTCCTTGATCCTGGCGGAGGTCGGCGAGGGGTTCGTGCTGAAGCGCGACTATGATCCCAGCATTCCCGAGTTCGCCGGTGACCCGGATCAGCTCGTGCAGGCGGTCTTGAATCTGGTGCGCAACGCGGTGCAGGCCCCCAGCCATCTGATCGTCTTGCGTTCGCGCATCGAGCGCCAGTTCACCGTCGGCCAGCGGCGGCACAAGCTCGTGTTGCGCGCCGAGGTGGAAGACGACGGGCCGGGCGTGCCGCAGGCCCTGCGTGACACCCTCTTTTATCCCATGGTCACGGGCCATGCCGCCGGGACCGGGCTTGGTTTATCGATCGCCCAGGACATCGCCCGCCGCCACGGCGGCCTTATCGAATATACAAGCCGGCCGGCACGGACGGTCTTTACGTTATTTCTTCCCCTGAGGCAGGAATATGACCCGACAGGATAGTGTGTGGATCATCGACGATGATGAATCGATCCGCTGGGTGCTGGAAAAGGCGTTCCAGCAGGCCGGCATGGCGACCCGTTGCTTTAGCGGCGCCGGGAGCGCCTTGGACGAACTGCGCGAGGAGACCCCCGATGTCGTGATTACCGACATCCGCATGAGCGGATTGTCGGGGTTGAAGCTGCTTGAGACCATAAGCCATACCCTGCCGACGCTCCCCGTGATCGTCATGACCGCCCATTCCGACCTGGACAGCGCGGTCGCCGCCTATCAGGGGGGCGCCTTCGAATATCTGCCCAAGCCATTCGATGTGGATCATGCGGTGGGGCTCGCGCGCTATGCGATCGAGCACAGGCGCCAGGGGCAAGTCGCGCATGCCGAGCACGCCGAGTCGGCCCCCGAGATCCTCGGCGCGGCGCCCGCCATGCAGGAGGTCTTTCGCGCCATCGGTCGTCTATCGGGCTCGCACATCACGGTGCTCATCAACGGCGAGTCCGGGACCGGCAAGGAGCTCGTGGCGCGGGCGCTGCACAACCACAGCCCGCGGGCGCGCAATGCCTTCATCGCCCTCAATATCGCCGCGATCCCGGCGGGGCTCCTCGAATCGGAGCTGTTCGGTCATGAGCGCGGCGCGTTCACCGGGGCCTTGACGCAGCGACGCGGGCGTTTCGAGCAGGCCGATGGCGGGACCTTGTTCCTAGACGAGATCGGCGACATGCCATCCGATCTCCAGACCCGACTCCTGCGGGTCCTGTCCGATGGCCAATTCTACCGTGTCGGTGGCTGCGAAAAGATCCGGACCAACGTGCGCGTCATTGCCGCCACCCATCAGAACCTGGAGCAGCGCGTGGCCGACGGACTCTTCCGGGAGGATCTGTTCCATAGGCTCAATGTCATCCGCATTCATGTCCCGCCGCTGCGCGAACGTCGCCAGGACATACCGATCCTGGCGCGCCACTTCCTGGCGACCGCGGCCGCCGAGCTCAATGTGGAGGCGAAGCGTCTTGCGCCCGAGGCCGAGCAGTACCTCTGCAAGCTGCCGTGGCCTGGCAACGTGCGGCAACTGGAGAACACCTGTCGCTGGCTCACGGTCATGGCCGCGGGACGCACCATCCGCATCGCCGATCTGGCCCCGGAACTGAAGGAGGTGGACCCGGCGCCCGCCGGCGTCGATTGGCGCGCCGGCTTGCGCGGCGTGGTCGAACAGAGATTGGCGCTCGGCGAAAAAGCGGTCTACACGGATTTGAGCATCGAATTCGAGCGCACCCTGATCGAGGCCGCCTTGCACCACACGGGTGGGCGCAAGCAGGATGCCGCCAAGCGCTTGGGGCTTGGGCGCAACACCCTGACGCGCAAACTCAAGGAACTCAACCTTTGACAGTGGCGCTGCGCGTGACGAGATGCGCGAAGACGCGGCTTGCCTTGCGCGCAAGATCGCTTAGGCCAATGACCGCGCCCCGCGCATCGGGCGCGCAGCGGGCCTTGAAGTCGACGGTCTTTTGCGCGAGCACCCGGCTAGTCGCCACATCGTAGAGACGCGCCGTGGCGTCGAGCCGCACGAAGGCGCGATGCGGTGCCGTGAAGTCCTGGCCGAAGCGCGAAAGCACGATCACCAGACGCTCGATGTGGGCGCTCGCGGGCGCGCCGAGCGCCGGACCCATGCCCAATCGCCAGCGAACGCGCGCCTTGAGCAGGGAGGCTGGTGGCGCGATCCAGCGGTTCTGCGCATAGACATGGACGGCGGTGGGATCCCGATAGAGCAGTCGGTAATGAATGGTGGTCCCCGAAAGCCACGCCACGCTCCTTGCGTGCACGATGACCGGCGGGATATTTCGTGTCGGGGCGTGGGCGTGCAGCGGCCCGAAATCGTGATCCGTCAGTATCTCCGGGGCGCGGGTCGGAAACAGACTGCAGCCCGCAACGCCGGTTACGGCGAGCATGAGGGCAAAAAACCTCAAGGTCTTGGCCATGGCTCAGGGGGTCTCCTTGTAGCCGTTTTCTCCGGGTCCCGGGGGAAGCGGGCGCGCGCCGAGCAACAGCTCGCGGGGGTGATGGCGCAGCGACCGGCTGAGGCGCTGGACGTCGGCGGCCGCGCTCGTCAGCCGGTCAAGAGCGCGATTGACCTTGGGCAGCGTCCGCGCCACTACCGCGTCACTCACTCCCTGAGCGGATTTGCTCAGGTTTTGCAGGCGGCGGCCCAGTGCCCGCACCTGTTTTTCGACCCCGGCCATGCGCGCGAGCGCGACGTTGGCCGCGGCCTCCATGGCCGGCAACCGGGCCGTGGCGCGATTGAGCCGCGCGCCGAGCACCGTCCACTGCCGGCTGGCTTGCGCGGCGTGCGCCAGTAACGCCGTCAAATGGCGGCGATTGGTCGCGTTCAGGGTCTTTGTGAGGTCCGCGCTCAAGGCGGTCAACTGCCGTGCCACGCGCGTGCCGGCGTGCGCGAGGCGCGTCAAGAACGACGTGCGCATGGGAATGCGCGCGGGATGGGCGCTCGAAGTCGCGAGCGGGCTCATGTCCGCGGTGGTATTCAATTCAAGCGCCGTCAGGCCCGTTACGCCCTGCAGCTTCAGTTGCGCGTAGGTGCCACGCGTGATCGGTATTTTCCGGTCGACGGCTATGGAAATCCGTATCTCCTGAGGGTCTTGCGCATCCACGGCGATATGCTTGACGACGCCCGCCGTTATGCCCCGATAGAAGACCGTGGACTCGGCCCTCAAACCAAACACGTTGCCCCTGGTGACCACGACATAGGGGCGCCTGTGCTGGTGGGCGCCGCTGATCCAGAGCGTCGCGACCACGATCGCGGCGGTGAAGGCGGCGATAAAAATGCCCGTGCGCAAGGCATGTGAGCGGCTGTTCATGATGCCATGGCTCCGAATACGCGTTGGCCTCGCTCGCCCGAGAACATGGCCCGCACGAAGGGGTGCGGACTCATGGCGACCTCGGCCGGCGCCCCCCGGGCCACGATGTGATGGTCCGCGAGGATCGCAAGCGCCGTGCAAAGGTCGTGCATGAGGTCGAGGTCGTGGGTGATCACGACCGCCGTGAACTTGAACTCGTCGTGAAGATTCTGGAGGTGATGCACGAAGGCCTGCGCGGCGACCGGGTCGAGTCCGGAGGTGGGCTCGTCGAGAAACAAGAGTTCGGGTTCCAGGGCCAGCGCCCGCGCCAGCGCCGCGCGCTTGATCATGCCCCCGGACAGCTCCGCCGGCAGGCGCGATGCCACCTCCGGGCCAAGCCCCACCTGCGCGAGCTTCATGTATACGAGATCACGAATCAGTGCGGGCTCGATCGCGCGATACTCCTGGAGCGGAAACGCGATGTTCTCAAAGACCGTGAAGGCGCTGAACAGCGCCCCTCCCTGAAACAGAACGCCACAGCGATTGCGCAGCGCGGCCAGGGCCTCCATGCCGATCCGGTCAAGGCGTTCCCCGAAGAGGCTCACATGCCCAGCGGTCGGCTGATCGAGTCCTATCATCTCCCGCACCAGCGTCGTCTTGCCGCTCCCCGATCCCCCGACGAGCCCCAGGATCTCCCCTCGAGCCACCGCCAGACTGATGTCCTCGTGGACGACATGTTGCCCGAACCGTGTCGAAACGTGTTCCATTTCGATGATGCGATCCGGGATCACGGCAGGCCGATCCCGCGAAAGCCGATTGCGAACACGGCATCGACGAATATGACGGCGCTGATCCCCGTCACCACGGCATTGGTGGTCTCGACCCCCAGGCTTTGGGTGTTGGGCTCGATGCGCAAGCCAAAATGACAGGCAATGAGCGCGATGACGATGCCAAAAACCGAGCCCTTCATGAGGCCGAGCAGGAGATTGATCACCGGAACCGCGCTCGGGATGGCGTGAATGAACTCCAGTATGCCGACCCCAAGGGTGATGTGCGCGGCCAGCATGCCGCCGAGCAGCGCGATCGCGTCCGTCCATATGACGAGCAGCGGGAGCACCACGGCCAGCGCGATGATGTTCGGCAAAACCAGCCGCGTGGTCCACGAGACGCCCATGGCCGATAGCGCGTCGAGCTCCTCGGTCAAGCGCATCACGCCAAACTCCGCGGCTATGGCCGACCCGGATCGGCCCGCGACCAGGATCGCCGCGAGCAGCGGACCGAGTTCGCGCATGATGCTAAGGCCGAGCACGTTGACGATGTAGGACGGCGCGCCGAAGGTCCGCAGCTCGAGCGACGACAGGTAACTCATGACGATACCCACCAGCGCGCCGACCAAGGCGGTTATGCCAAGCGCGCGCACGCCCGCTTCGTATATCGAGGCCGAGATGTCCTTCCAGGGTATGCGATCCGGCTTGCGCAGCAGCTGGCCGCCGTCGAGAACGATCTGGCCGACGAGCGCCGTGAAGTCGACCATGTGCGACCGAAGCGTGCGCTCCACGGAGGCCAGGGCCGCGAGCGGCCGCACGCCGGGCGCGCGCGCGTCCTCGGGAGGCGCCTGGCGTTGTGACCAGCGTTCGCAGAGCGCGGTATGTTCGGGCCGGATCTCGATCATGTTGCCGTGCGCAAATCCGCGCAAACGCCACAGAATAAGCGCCCCCACGTTGTCCAGGCCCTGCACCTCGCGGCAATCCCAGATGACCCCATCGCGCCCGAGCCGGCGCAGGCTACCCACCAGGGCATCCGCGCGCCCGTCGATGCCGCGCAGGGTCCATTGCCCCGTCAGTGCCACGATCGTACGGCCCTGTTCGTCGCGGAGTGTATGGTAGCCGGCGGCCTCGAAATGCTCGGCCATCGCCGCTCGGCCGTCTTGGGGCTTGCTGGCCTCTTCGCTCGTGGCGCTATCCTCGTCGATTCCGTTGCGTAGGCATCATATCAAGGCCCGGGGCGGCCATCATAGGTGACTCGCAAACCGCCGGCGCCGGCCGCGCGCATGAAGAGCGTCTTGAAAAGGGGCAGGGTATCGGTGACGTTCAGGCCCGTGCGCAGCGCCGCGCGCACCCACGCGCGGTCGTCGCGAAACGCGCGATTGAGAAGATCGGTCGCCGCCAGCATGGCCAGGTTGTCGGCCTTGCGCTCGCGCTCATAGGGGCGCAGGGTCCGACGACGGCCGAGGTCCACCGACCGCGCGCGCCCGGCCTCGAGTGCCGCGATCAGGGCGCCGGCGTCGGCAAATCCGAGGTTGACCCCCTGGCCCGCCAGCGGGTGGACGCGATGGGCGGCATCGCCCACGAGGGCAAAGCGCGCCCCCACATAGTGCTGCGCATGGGAGGCCACGAGCGGGAAATAGGCCCGCTCGCCATCGACCTCGAGCCGACCGAGGTGGTCCCCGAAGGCCTCGTTCAAGGCTGCGGCGAATTCCGTGTCGGAGAGATCCTGTAGTCGCCGCGCCTCGTAATCCGCCGTCGACCAGATCAGCGAGGCGCGATGGGCATCTGGCAGGGGCAAGAGCGCGCAGGGCCCGTGGGGCAGGAAGCGCTGCCAGGCCACGCCCTCGTGCGCATGCCCGAGGCGGATGTCGGCGCACACCGCGGTCTGCCCATAGCGGTACTGAAGGACCGCCACCCCGAGCCGCTCGCGGATCACCGATTGCGCCCCGTCGGCGGCGATCAAGAGCGGCGCGCGCAGGCGCCCGCCGCCCTTCATGAGCACCTCGATGCGCGCGTCCCCCAGCTCGACCCCGTCGGCGCGATCCCGGTGCCAGGAGACGCCGCGCACCTGCGCCTTGGCGCGTAGCGCCGACTCGAGCCGGCCGTGGTTCACGATGACGCCGAGGTCCGCCTCGCCGATATCCGCGCTGTCGAAGGACAGCCGGCCGTGTCCGCCGCGATCGACGATGCGCAGGGCGCGTAGCGGCGCCGCCTCGACACCCTCGAGCGGCCATAGGCCCAGGTCGGAGAGCAGCCGCAGTGACGCGCGGCTGAGCGCGCTTGTGCGCACCGACGCCTGTTGGTCCCCGCTCCCGGCGTCGATGATGGCGATTTCGAAGCCGCGCAGGGCCAGGGCATGGGCAAGGAGCGCGCCGACCGCGCCCGCGCCGGCGATGACAATATCCGGGTTGCGCCGGTCGGTCATGGTTTCAGCTCCCGAAACAGTCTGGGCAAGGGCGGCTTTAGCCCCATGGTGCGCACCGCGAGCGCCTGTTTCAGTCCCGGCAGGGCATCGACCAGGTTCAGCGCCAGAGCGCGGGCGGCGGCAAGCGGTGGCAGGCGCGGCGTGAAAAGCCGCACCAGGCCGTCGGTAAAGCGCGTGGTGTTGGTGACGTCCGCCTGCCGCGCCCGCGCGTAATCGCCAAGCCACGCGCGATCCCCGTAGTCGGCTTGCGCGCGGCAGGCCTGCGCGATGCGTTCGGCAAGCACCGCGACGTCGCGCAGCCCCAGATTGAAGCCTTGCCCCGCGACCGGGTGCAGGGTGTGCGCGGCGTTGCCGATGAGCACGACCCGCGGCGCCACCCATTCCCGGGCCTGTTGCCGAATCAGCGGAAAGCGCAGGCGCGGGCTTGCCGCGAGCAACCGGCCGAGCCGGTCGCCGAAGGCCTCGGCCAGGCGATCCAGGAAATCCCTCTCGTCGAGGGCCTGCCATGGCTCGCCGTCGGGGCGGCTTACGACGAAGGTGTAACGGTCGTCGCCGATCGGAAGCGCGGCAATGGGGCCATTTCCGGTGAAGCGCTCGAAGGCCGTGTGGGGTCGCGGCCTCGACACCCGGCAATTGCTCACGATGGCCTCGCGTCCGTAGTCGTGACGATCGACGCCTATGCCGCATGCCGCGCGCACCGCCGAGTTCGTGCCATCGGCGCCCACCAGCAGCCGGCATGCGATGCGCTCGGCCTCTTCTCCATCGGCGAGCGTCACCGTAAGCTCATGCGCGCCGCCGAGCAGTCCGCCAAAACGTCCCTGGCGCAAGGTCACGGAGGTCGTGGCAAGCTCCTCGTACAGGGCTGCAAGCAGCGCGGCATTGCCGGTGACAAAGCCGAGTGCGTCCACGCCCTGTTCCTCGGCGAGGATGTGCGCAAGCCCGAAGCGTCCCGAGCGGTCCGACACCTCGATCTCGGTGATCGGCTGAAAGTCCCCGCGAGAGAGCCTGGGCCACGCGCCGAGCGCCGTAAGGGCCCGCTTGGATCCCTGGGCGATGGTAAAGGTGCGATCGTCGGCGCGCGGCGCCGGCGCGAAAGGCGCCGGGTCGAGAAGGCATATATCGAGCGGCAGATGGGCGAGCGCCAGCGCGAGGCTTGCCCCCACGAGGCCGCCGCCGCAGATCACGATGTCGTGCCTTCGCATGCTCACAAGCCTTCGGCCCGCAATGCCTCGATGTCCTCGGCGCCCCTTGGCAGGTCGCAGCTTAGGATCTCGTAGCCGTTTTTCGTGACCAGGACATCATCCTCGATACGGATCCCGGTATTCCGGAAACGCTCCGGTATGTCGTCACTCCCCGGAATATAAAGGCCCGGCTCGACCGTCGTGACCATCCCCGCTTCCAGGACGCGAGGCGCGCCGCCGACCTTGTAGTCCCCCACGTCATGGACGTCGAGGCCCAGCCAGTGACCGGTTCTGTGCATGTAAAAGCGCTTGTAGCCGCCATTTTCGATCAGGCCATCAACGGTGCCGCGCAAAAGTTTCAGGTCGAGCAGGCCTTGCGTCAGGACCTTGACCGCCGCCTCGTGCGCGGCCGGCCACTCGCGGCCTGGTCCGATGGCGGTCAACGCCGCGGCATGCGCGGCAAGCACGACATCGTAGAGCGCGCGCTGCTCGGGACTGAATCTGGGCCCCACCGGGAAGGTGCGCGTGATATCCGACGCGTATCCGTCGATCTCGCATCCGGCGTCGATCAACACGAGCGTGCCATCCTTGAGCGGCGCGTCGTTCTCGGTGTAATGGAGTATGCAGGCGTTGGCCCCGCTCGCCACGATCGGCGGGTACGACGGATAGGAGGAGCCGCCCTTGCGGAAGGCGTAGAGAAGCTCCGCCTCGAGTTCGTATTCGTGGAGCCCCGGGGCGCATCCCCGTATGGCGCGTTTATGGCCCTCGGCGCCCACCGCCGCCGCGCGCCGCATGAGCGCGATCTCCTCGGGGCGCTTCGTGAGCCGCATCTCATGGAGAATATGATTGGGATCGACGAACTCCTCGGGCGCCGCGACCCCCGAGCGCGCCTTGGCGCGGACCTCGTTGACCCACTCCAGGACGTGGCCATCGAATTCCGGATGGCGGCCCATGCTGTAGTAGACGCGGCGCCGATCCTCAAGAAGTCCTGGAAGAATGTCGTCGATGTCGTCTATGGGAAAGGCGTCATCGGCCCCGTATTGGGAGACCGCCCCTTCGGGGCCGGCGCGCCGTCCTTGCCATTGTTCCTTGTCCGGGTCCCGGTCCCGGCAAAAAAGCAGGAACTCGCCCTGGGCGCGCCCGGGGATCAGGACCGCCACGGCCTCGGGCTCGGGAAAGTGCGTCAGGTAATAGAAGTCGCTGTCGGGGCGAAAGAGGTATTCCACGTCGCCGTTGCGCGCGCGCACGGGCGACGTCGGTATGATCGCCACGGCCTCGCCCATGAGGCCCATGAATTCGGCGCGCCGACGCCTGAAGGCATTTTTATCCATGGGGATCATTATGCCCGAAGTCGACGGCCACGCCATGCCCGTGCGGGCCGCATGAGGGGTTTGCTCATCCGGCGATCTCGTCGTAGATCAACTGCGCCGCGACCCGCAGGTATTCAACGAGCTCGTTCAGGTCCGATTCGCCCGCGGTCCCGCTGGCCTGCGCGAGGTCGCCGATGTCGGTCAGGGCCTCGGCCACGATCTCGGGATGATCGGTGGCCTCCATGTCACGGCCATGAAAATAAAAGCCGGCCATGAAGCCACGGCACCATTCGATGAGCGCGCGGCTGCGTTGCACAACCGGGTGTTCATCGCCTGGCAGCAAGGGCTCGAGTCCGAGCTCGCCCTCGACGAGGGCGTCGCCGATCCGGCGGCGCATGGTCTCCAGGCCATCGCGCAGGTCGGGGTCGGTCTCGTCGGCCCCCAGCGCCGCGATCGCCGCATCGTCATCGGCGATTCCCGCGCATACCAGTCCGACCACGACGCCATGGGCCTCCGATGCCCCAAGCGCGGAGTTGGCCTGCTCCAGCATCATCGCCCATGTGTCGTACGAAAGGTCATCGTGCATGCCGCCATTCTATCTCATGCCGTCGGACTTTGGTGTCACAAAACCGGCATTTTCCGGGGGCCCGAGGCCCGCGCGCGCACCCCGCCGCGCGATCCACAAGCCCCTCATGGCGGACGTTGACCCCGGCGCCCGCGAGTTCTATAGTGGCCCACATGAGCGGCGAATCTCCCCCCGATGCCGACGCCCTCGCCCGCCTGGAGCGTCGGATCGAGGATTTGGTCGCGATGTGCCGGCGACTCCAGGAAGACAATGCGAATTGGCGTGCGCGCCATCAGGCGTTGTCGGCGGAGTACGTGCGACTGAACGAACGTACACGAGCGGCGCGTAGCCGCGTCGAGGAGATGATAGGGCGTGTTGCGGCCTTGACCCGCGAGGACCGGTGATGGCGAGCAGTAAGGAGACGATTCATATCTCCGTGCTCGGCAAGGAATTCGCGGTGTCCTGCCCGGAGGACGAGCGGGAGGCCTTGATCAAGGCGGCCCGTTATGTCGACCTGCGGATGCAGGAAGGCCAGCGCGGCGGCCGGACGGTCAACATGGAACGTCACGCCGTGATGGCGGCGCTCAACATGGCTTATGATCTGCTGCGGTTGCGGGAACAGTCGGTGTCGACGTCGGCGGAGTGGGTCAAGCGCGTCGAGGCACTGACCGACAAGGTGGAACAGGTTTTACGAGACGAGTTAAAGGAGCGGCCTTGAGAATCGTCGAGGTCGTTTGCGGGTTTGGCGCCCCCTGCGGTGTTTGTAGCCATTCCGTGCCCCTGAACCTATAACTCTTGCCTCGGGAACCACGATCTCGGGCGCTGTTGTGCATGTCCGTCTCGAACGGAAAGCCTGAAGCGTCTGGACGTGTCCCACTTGAACCTTTGGTTCGAGGCAAAGAATGGTTACGGCACAGGCGGAGGGCGCCTCTATCTTGCAGTACCGGTCCCATTGCCCATGCATGACAAGCACGATGTGCGGCGCACTCTGCGCGAATGCCGCAAGGCCGTTGGCGCGCGGGCGCGCGCGGCAAGCGCGCGGCAGGTGGCGCGGCGCGGGCTACCGCTTTTGCGCGGTGCGCGCCATGTCGGGATCTATTGGCCGGTTGGTTCGGAACTCGATCCGCGGCCGTTGGCGCGCGCCCTCATGCGCGCCCATCGCGCCGTCTATCTTCCGGTCACGGACCACCGTCCCGGACGCCCCCTCGCATTCGTCCCTTGGCGGCCCCCGTTCGTGCCGGGGCCGCTGCGCATACCGGAACCGCGTTGGGGCCGCCGGGTGCGCGCGCGCCGCCTCGATGTCGTGTTGGTGCCATTGGTCGGGTTCGATGCCCGCGGGTGGCGCCTGGGCCAAGGCGGCGGCCATTACGACCGGACCTTTGGTTTCGTGCGCAAGACTCGGGGGCGCCCCCTCTTGATTGGATTGGCTTACGAATGCCAGCGCCTGACCCAGGCGCCGCGCGAGGGGCACGATGTGCGCCTCCACGCGGTGCTGACCGAAAGGCGGCTGTACCGAGTGCGGGACGTGGCATGAATATCTTGTTTATCGGGGATGTCGTTGGCGATGCCGGACGCCGGGTGCTGTTGGCAAGGCTGCCGGTGCTGCAGGAGCGTCTCAGGATCGATCTCACGATCGTGAACATCGAGAACGCCGCCGGCGGTTTCGGGGTGACCGACAAGATCCTGCGCGAGTGTCTCGCTCACAAGATCGACGTTTTGAGTACCGGAAACCATGTCTTCGACAAGCGCGAGGCGGTGGAGCTGGTGGGCCGCGAGCCGCGCCTGTTGCGTCCCCACAACTATCCGGTGGGCACCCCGGGGAGTGGTTGGTACGTGGGGGAGACGCGCGGCGGCGAGCCATTCGCCGTGCTGAACGTGATGGGTACGGCATTCATGCATCCGGTGCTCGATTGTCCATTCGCCTGCGCCAGGACCGCGCTCGAGACAAGGCCCAAGGACGTGAAGGCGGTGCTCGTGGATTGCCATGCCGAAACGACGAGCGAGAAGATGGCCATGGGCTGGTTTCTGGACGGCCAGGTGAGCGCGGTCGTGGGCACGCACACCCATGTCCCGACCGCCGATGAGCGCGTCTTGCCGGCGGGCACGGCCTATATCTCGGAT
>DAHWGZ010000049.1 GCA_027335965.1 Acidiferrobacter sp. | reverse complement strand
CGGAACTCAAAAAAGCCCATGTCGGCAAGGGGGCGGGCCAAACGGCGATTCTTCAGCATCCCGCGCACATTCAAGTCTTGGATGCAGGTGGTATGGAACCGCCTGGTCACCTCTGACGTGAGCTTGTGCAACGCATCGGCACGGATATTGGCGATACGGGCAGGGAGCCGGGACAATTCCGCCCTGGCCTTTTTCGCATTCTCCGATACCGGCAGCCGCACCCCTTTCGGAATGGGCGCATGGGCCGCCAACCCCACCCTCGCCTTGGCGGCTTCATGGATGGCAACGAGTTTGCGAGACATGATCAAATTGTATACAACTAAGCCGGTTCACAAAACTGTTTATTGGACTGCTGGAAACCCCTCCAAAGGCCCGGTCTTGGTACGTGCGGCGCGCGGGAGCGTCAAGCCACCATCGAATGATATTTGACAATATCGCATGGCTTGTCTTAGTGTAAAGGCCGTACCCGCCGTGCGATGATCGAGGCTCGAGGCCTTCGGCGGGTTGTCCCGATAAAGATGTATATTGTATACATCTTTTCATGCGATAACGACCAAGGAGCGACATGAGTCAGGCATTATTTCAAGAGATCGGCGGCGAACAGGCGGTCAACGTGGCCGTGGACATCTTCTACCGGAAGGTCCTGGCCGACGACCGCGTGAACGGGTTCTTCGACGACGTGGACATGGAAAAACAGGCCGCCAAGCAAAAGGCCTTCCTCACCATGGCCTTCGGCGGGCCCAACCACTACACGGGCGCGGACATGCGCCGAGGGCATGCGCACTTGGTGGCGCGCGGCCTGAACGACACGCACTTCGACATCATCGTCGACCACCTGTCCGCGACGCTGCGCGAGCTTGGCGTGGCGCAAGACCGTATCGACGAGGTGGCGGCGCTCTGCGAGGGCACGCGCGCGGACATCCTCGGCCGCTGACGCCTCAAAACCCCATGCCCGAGATACTTTTAGGCGACAAGAGCCATGCGTGCAAAGACGGCGAGACCGTCCTCGAGACCTTGACGCGGGGCGGCGAGGACATCCCCTCCTCGTGCCGCAGCGGCGTCTGCCAGACCTGCCTCATGCGCGCCGTGGAGGGGCGTGTCCCGGAGGCCTCGCAAAAAGGCGTAAAGGACACGCTGCGCGCACGCGGCTATTTCCTGGCGTGCCAATGCGTGCCGCGCGAAACCCTGCGCGTCGAGCCCCCTGGCGCCGAGGCGCCCCGTCTTGCCGCCACGGTGCGCGCGATCACGCCCTTGAACCGCGAGATCGTCTCGGTCTCCCTCGAGTGCCCGGACATGGGGGACTACCGCGCCGGCCAATTCATCAACGTGTTCAGGGACGAGCGGTTGAGCCGCAGCTACTCGCTCGCCAGCGCGCCCGCGCTCGATCCCCATCTCACGATTCACGTGCGCCGCGTATCACAGGGCCAGATCAGCGGCTGGATCCACGAGTCCCTGCGGGTCGGCGATCGGATCGCCGTCAGCGCGCCGCTCGGGGAATGCTTTTACCTGCCATCCGACCCCGAGCAGCCCCTGCTGATGCTCGGTACCGGATCGGGGCTCGCGCCGCTCTACGGCATCCTTCGCGATGCCCTGCGCCACGGGCACCGCGGCCCCATCCATCTCTACCACGGCAGCCGCGACAAGGAGGGACTGTACCTCGTGGACGAATTGCGCGCGCTGAGCGGTCGCCACGCCGCCGTCCATTATCATCCGTGCGTGTCGCGCGAGCCTCCCGCCGGGGATCTGCGTCAGGGGCGCGTGCTCGATGTCGCCCTAGGCGACCTGCCGCGCATGGCCGGCTGGCGCGCCTTCCTGTGCGGCCACCCCGACATGGTGCGGTCCGCGCACAAGCGCCTGTACCTGGCGGGCGCGGCCCTCAAGCACATCCACGCCGACGCCTTCCTCCGCAGCCCCGCCTGACTCCGGTCCCGCGCCCCGATGGCCGCCTAGCGGCGCCCGTGGCGCTTGCCAAGCACCCAGTAAACGAGCCCTCCCACGACCACCACCACCGCGAGTTCCTCGGCGAGCCGCTTGATGTCGATGGCGCGCGCCACCGGAAAGACCGGCGGCGGGGGCGACCACAAAAACGCATAGGCGAGCGGCGCGTGCATGCGAAACCCTTCGAAATTCGTCCACACGTTGTTCCAGGGTGGATAGAGGCAGGCGCCGACGGCCGCGGCCACCACCAACACGAGCCACGCCACGCGCAGGGGATCCCGGCGCTCCGGGCGCGGCTTGGGCCGCGCTCGCCGGCTCGCGGGCCGCTTAGAGGACTTGCGTGTCGTCATGGCGGTAAGGCGGCGCGCAGCAGCACAGGATCACGAGCGCCGTGGCGGGGGATGCCGTCACGCGGTGAGCGACCCCCGCGGGGATCCGCAGGGTGTCCCCGGCCTCGATCGCGAAGCGCTCCGAACCGCGCTCCATCACCCCCGCGCCGCTGAGGATGTGATAGAACTCCTCGCTCCGAAGGTGGCGGTGCCACTGGGTGGCCGTGCCGGCATCGACCGTCGCCTCGGCAAGGCTCATGGCCCCCTCGCCGCCATGATCGGGGTGCCACAATTCGCGGATGCGTGATCCGTCCTTGGTCTCGTAGGCCGGTTGCGGCTTGGCCACCGGTTCAGGCGTGCGCGGGTTCATGCGCGCATTCTAGCGGGAAAGCCCGCCGCTTGTCCCGCCCCGCGCGCAGCCAAGACCGCGGGCCTTGGGCCCACGGTCCGCGGCTATCGCTGACCGGCCGCTGACGGGCAGGCCAGTCCCGCGTCGCGCCCCGCCCGTCGGCCCGCGCGCGCCACCGAATACCAGGACCCCGCCGTTTTCCCCCGCCGAGACCCCGCTCCTGCATAAACCAACAGGTACGTTGTCGCCTGATTTCGGCTATTTCCTCGCTTGCCTTCCACGGGAGATCATCATGGCCGACATCGCACCCTTTACCGAGGGCGGGCTTACCGTCCGCGTGCTCGAGACCCGCGAGGACCGCGACCGCGGGTTCCGGCTGCGGCATGCCGTCTATTGCCAGAAGCTACGATGGGTCGCGTCACGCCCTGACGGGCGGGAATGCGACGACTATGAGGACGGATCGACGACCGTGGGCGTATTCACCGGCGACGGGTCGATCGTGGGTCTCGTGCGGCTCATCCCGCCAGGGCGCCCGTTCATGCTCGACCACGACTTCCGGCCCCTGCTGCCGCCCGGCTATCGCCTGCCCAAGGGCCCGGACTACGCCGAGATCACGCGTTTGGCGACCTTGCCCCCACCCGCCTCGCCGCCGTTTGCCGTCTCGAGCCTTTTGTATAAGGCCATCTATCGCTGGGCCCGGGCGCGCGGCGTGCGGTTTTTATATCTCGTCGTCGAGACCCGCTACCTGCGCCATCTGCGCCGCCGCGGGCTGCCCTGTGTCCCGCTCGGACCCCCGCGGCGCTTTGGCGCCGGCCCCTTGTGCATCGCCGCGCGCTTCGACCGGCAGGCCCTCGAGCGCCAAACGGGCGCCGATCCCACGCGCTTTCAGCACTGGCTCAAGGCGGAGGCGCCAGCATCCCGAGAAGCGCCGCCTTGGCAATCGCCTGGGCGCGATTACGCGCCTCCAGCTTGCGCATGGCATTGCCCACATGAAACATGACCGTCCGCTCGCGGATGCCGAGGATGCGACCGATCTCCCAGGTGGTCTTGCCAAGGCTTGCCCAATAGAGGATCTGCTGCTCGCGCGGCGTCAGGCCCCGGCCGGCACCCTGTGGCCAGATGCCGATGCCCGGCCGCGAGAGGCGCAGCAGAAGATCGTGCACGCCCGGCGCCAGGCATTCGATGATGGTGCGGTGCCGCGCCGCCTGTCCCAGGGCATTGCCCCAAAACGACAGCAGGCTCCCGCATCCATCCACGCCGTCGTGCCCGACGGTCACGCCCTCGCGCAGATCGAATGCCGTACAAGCCTCGATAAACGCGTGCTCGGTGGGTGTGTGCGCCGTGCGAAAGGCCTGCGACCAGACCTGCACATCATGACCGCCATGATAGCCGCGCAACACCGGATCCACCCGGTCATAGCGCCGGTCGCGGTACAAGGCCAGCCACTCCGGCGGATAGCCGAAATTCAGGAGCTGGCGGATCTCGCGAAACCCGCCATCGGCATCCCAACGCGCCCGAACGCAGACCACGCCCCGTAGGGGCAACAGGCCATGCATCGACCGGAAGACCGCGTTCGCGGCCTCGATGCTGTCTGCCCTGGCGGTTGCGTGACCGATCTCCGCGACGTTCAGCAGATCTCGCCTCGACAAACGCGCCAACCTCTTGCGCATATCGAAACCCCCGCCCTGTCGGCCCCTATCCAGAACTCCCCGAGGATTTTACCTTATCATCGGGTAGGGGGCCGGGCAACATGGGATATTCGATAGGTGCACGGTGGTTTAGTTTTGGACTATCTCCAATACGGATGAGACGGATATCCGTCCGCGCCCACCCTCAGAAATCCGCGTCCAGAACGATCCGATACCGGGCCTTGCCGGAATGCAGATGGTCGAGCGCATCGTTCACGCGACTCATGGGGAAATGCTCGACGATCGGCGCGATCTTGTGGCGCTTGCTGAAATCCAGCATGTGCCGCAGCGTGCTGATGCGCCCAAACGGCGATCCCGATACCGACTTTTGCCCGCCTATGAGACTGAACGCGCCGATATTGAGGGGCTCCAGCACCGCGCCCACGAAATGGAGATGGCCGCGCGGCGCAAGGGTCGTCATGAAGCGTGGCCAGTCGAGGGCCGCGCTGGTCGTCACCAGGAGCAGATCCAGGCTGCCCGTCATGTCCGCCAGGGCGCGTTCATCGGTGCTCGCCACGACCCGGTGGGCGCCCATGGACTCGAGGTCGCGGGTCTTGCCGGCGCGCGAGGTAAAGGCCGTCACCTCGCAGCCCCAGGCGCGCAGATATTGCAGCGCAAGGTGCCCCAGTCCGCCGATGCCCACCACCCCGGCGCGATCGACGGGACGCAAACCCAGTTCGATGAGCGGGCTGAAAACCGTGATCCCGCCGCAAAAAAGCGGTCCGCTCGTAGGCGACGGCAAGGCCTCGGGCAAGGGCACGGCCCACGCCCAGTGGCAACGCACGCGCTCGGCGAAGCCGCCGTGGCGCCCGACGATGGTGGCCTCGACCGTGGGGCATAGGTGATAGTCGCCGGCCAGGCACTGCGCGCAATGCATGCAGCTGCGCGCGAACCATCCAAGACCCACGCGCTCACCGTCGGCGAGCCCGCGCACCTCGCCGCCGCGCGCCACGACCCGGCCGACCACCTCGTGACCCGGCACCAGCGGGTAGGCGGACATGCCCCACTCGTTTTGCCACATCGACAGGTCCGAATGGCAAAGCCCGCAATACTCGACCTGGATCTCCACCTCGTCGGCCTTGAGCGGGCCTGGCTCGTAGGAAAAGCGCTCGAAGGGCTTGCCGGGCCCGGCCGCCGCCCACGCCTTGATCGATTTCGTCATGACACCTCCCGATCCCTATCGTCCATGGAGACAAGGGGCGCGGCCCGTGGGCCACACCCCTGCTTCTCGGCAATCCGTCACGATAGCCATTCCGGCCGCCGTCGACAAGCCGCTACGGGCCGACGCGCGCCGGGCCCCGTATCCTGGCCGCCATCGAGTCCTGTTATACTGAAAGCGTACCCATCGTGGGCCTTAGGGCAACCATGCCTATTCACCGCACACCCAGCACCAGACGCAATCCCCTCGATCCTTTTCCGAACGCGCTACGCCGACTGGCAGTCATCGGCGTCGTTCTCGGTTCTTTGGCCATGACAGGCCCGCCGGCGTCGGCGAACCTGAACCATGAGGCCCGCCATGTCGGCCATAGCCTCGGCTCGGCCGCCCACGACGTGGGGCGCAAGGCCAAGCGCGCGGGGCTTACCATCGGACATGAAGCGAAGCGGGTCGGGCTTGCGATCGGGCATGCCGCCAGAGCCGGTGGGCTGGCCTTTTGGCATGCCATCAAAGGCCGCCATTAACGAAAGCCCGACCCCGAGCCGCGCTTGGGGCGCGCCCGCGGCGCGTCAGCGGCCATAGGATACGACCACGCGCAAGGCGCCGCCTCCGGCATCGGGCCATGACAGGCTTTCGGCACGCCGCAGGCTGAGCGCGCGCAGGAGCGGCAGGCTGCGCGCCGCGGGGTTGCCGGCGCGCAGGGCCTCGAGCGCGGGCTCCGGCATCGGGGTATCGGTGAGCTCATCGCGGCCCCCCCACTCCCACGACAGGCGCGCGCAGCCCCCCGGCGGCGGCTCGGTGGTCAACGCCAGCGCCACGGCAAAAGGCGCCGTGATCCGGCGGACCGTGGCCAGGGCCGCGGGCGGCGGGAGGTCGTAGGCGATCAAGAGGCATGCGCGGCCGGGGCCCACCGTGGTCAGGGCCTCGAGCAGGCCGGCGGCAAAGCTGTCGTCATAGGCCGACAGGCTGGTCGTGGGCGCCTGCGAACCGGTCGCGATCCCCCAATACCCGCCGGCGGCGTTATGCACGGAATTGTGAAACAGGATCGGTGACAGGGCGACCGGCGGCTGCGCCAGCGCCCGGCAATTCCTGTCGGCGATGTCGAGATCGCCGCTCGCGGAACTCAGCACCGTCGCCACCCCCGCCGGGTCCCAGCCGGCGGCGCGCAGCGCCTGCCACCCGACATCGAGGGCGTAGCGCGCAGACAGGGGACAGCGCCGCGCCTCATTGGCGGAAAGCCCGTCGGCAAGCGGCGCGCGCGCCCGGTCTTGGCCCCGATAGGCCTGCTCGCCCGCCCATACGGCGCGCGCGGCGGCCGCGTCCGGAAGGCCCGGGGCGAGGACGCCCCACCCGGCGACATAGACGTTCATGGGCGCCATTCGAGCGCGAGACAGCAATTGCTGCCGCCAAAGCCAAAGGTGTTGACCAAGGCCCGGCGGATGGACCCGGGTTCGCCGGAAAGCAGCAGATGGGACCGGAATTGCGGATCGAGCGCCCGCGTGGCGACGGTCCCCGGGAGGAATCCCGCGGCCATGGCCTCGGCCGTCAACGCCACCCCGCACATGCCCGCGGCCCCCAGCGTATGCCCGATGGCGCCCTTGGTGGAACTCGCCGGAACCGCGGCCAGGCCCGTGCGCAAAAGCGCCCTATCCTCGGCGGCATCGTTGTGCGCGGTCCCGGTGCCATGCAGATGCACGTAGTCCACCGCCTCCGGCGCCCAGCCGGCGCTTTTAAGCGTCGCCTCGATGGCCGCGCACGCCCCCTGCGCCTCGGGGTGCGGGGCCGTCATGTGGTAGGCGTCGGCGCTATCGCCGGTGGCCACCAGACGCAGCCCCCCGGACTCGTCGGAATCCTCGGCTCGCATCATGAGCGCGAATCCCGCCGCTTCGCCGATGGCGATGCCATCGCGTTCGGCGTCGAACGGTCTGGGATTGGCGCGCGACAAGAGATTGAGCGCATGAAAGCCATAGAGCGTGGTATCGCACAGGCTATCGACGCCGCCCACCACCACCGCCCGGCAGACCCCGGAATTGATGAGCCGCGCGCCGGTGGCGAATGCCTTGGCGCCAGACGAGCATGCCGTCGACACCACCAGCGCCGGGCCCTTCACGCCCAGATAGCGGCGCACGAAGTCCCCGCAGGAAAAGACGTTGTGGGTCTCGCGGTACGGGAAATCGCCGGGTAGCGCCCCGCGGTCCTTGAAGCCCGGGGCGCGGTAAGCCGCCTCGGTGGCGGCGATCCCCGAGGTGCTCGTGCCGATCACCACTCCGATGCGCTCGGCGCCCAGCCTTCGCGCGGCCGCGTCCACCGCCCGCGCGAAGCCGTCGGTATCGAGCGCAAGCCGCGCGAGCCTGTTGTTGCGGCAGTCATAGCGCGCCAGGGCCGCGGGCATGAGCCCCTCCTCCTCCAGGCCCGCGACGCGCCCGATCGTGCATGCCGTCTGGTCCGCCAACCGATGCGCGGTCAACATCGAGCGCCCGCTCATGAGCCCGGCGCGCTGGGCGGCCAGGCCGCGGCCGAAGGCGCTCGTGAGCGTGTAGCGGGTAATGGCAAGACCGCCCTCCATCACCGCGCCCTCGTCGTGCCCGAGGACCAGGCGGCGGTAAAGAGGAGCGCGAGCAGCGCGCCCAGGCTTACGGTGAGGCCCACCGAACGCAGCATCGCCACCGGCGCCGCGGCCATCACCCCGAACCCGGTGATGGTGGTGGCCGCGCACACCCATGGCGCCAGCGGCCGGCGTTCGGCGATGAGCCCATGGCCCCCAAGAAAGAGCGCGTAGCCCATGCCGAGACCGGCGATGAGCAGCAGCGCCACGAGGTTCAAGAGCGTAAGGCCCGGACCCGTCCAGACCAGCAAGGCGCAGGTGGTCACGATCGCCGCGGCCATCGGCAACAGCAGGCGCGCGGCCTCGCGCGCCGATCGCAGGCCGATGGCGATGACCACGGTCATGAGCGCCCCGGCGATGAGCGCATGGCGCAGGAGCGCCGCGCGATAGCGCGCCATGAGCCCTCCCACGGCGCGCTTCACCACCACGTAATGGACCCCCGCGATCCCGCTTGCGCGCACCGCGCGCGCCACGCGCCGGGGATGGCGCACGTCGGACAGGTGCACGAACGCCACGCCGCGTCCATGGACGCGCATGAGCAAGCCCCCCATCTGCATGCGCACCGGCGCCGGCAGATCGCCGGGACGCAGCGCATGCGCGCGACGCGCCTTCGCGACCGCCGTCACGAATCCTTGAAAGGCGCGCTGGCGAAACGGCATGCCGGCGGCCGCGGCGCGCAACCGCCGGCGCAGGACCGCGGGTTTTGGCAGCGCGCGCCTCCTGCGCCTCTGCGTGGCCACGCCAGGCAGATATTGGGCCGCCATCTGGTAGCCCGCGAGCGCGTGCGCCTGGCGCAGCCTTGCCAGGACCGGCCGCAGGGCGGCGCTGGCCGCCAGCGCCTGCTCGCGATGGGCGGCGGTCACGACCACGAGCGACGAAAGCCCCGGCACCCCGAACGCCCGGCTAAGCCGCCCGGTCTCGCGCATCAGCGCGCGCGACGCCGGGCTCAAGGCTCGCAAGTGGTCGTCCCAGACATGGCGGCCCTGCTGCCACAAGAGCCCGGCTCCGGCCAGCGCCACGACCACGACACCCATGCGCGCGCGGCGCAGCACGGCGGAAAAGCCCAGCGCGCGATCGTCCCAACGGGACAGGTCGGCGGACGGCTGCCATGCCGGAACCATGAAGGGGAGCACATAGCGTGCCGCCACGGCCGCCGTGGCGAGCCCCACGGCCGCGAACACGCCAAGCTGCACGAGACCGGCGAGACGCGAAGTGATCATGGTGGAAAAGCCGATCACCATGGCGATCATGGCAAGCCCCAGGGCGCGTGCCACGCGCCGCGCCGCGCGCGGCACGCGCTCGCCTGGCTTGACGTGCAACAGCACATAGGTCGGGTAGTCCATGGCGACACCGATCAGCATGGTGCCAAAGCCGAGCGTCGTGATCGTAAGCCTCGGGAACACCGAACCGACGACCGCGGCGGCTGCCACCGCCCCACTGACAAGCGGCACGAGACTCACCAGCAGCGGCGGTCCCGAGCGGTAGACGAACCCCAAAATCCCCGCCACCAGGATGAGGTCGATGATCGTCAGGATCTTGGCGCTGCCGGCGACCTTGTCATTGGCCGCCACCGTGATCGCGCCGGTGCCGCCGATCTCCAGGGACAGAGGCGCCCGACCCTTGGCGCGCGCGAACGCCGCGTGGATCCGGCCGAGCGCGCGCCGCTGCGGTCCCACGGAAAACCCCGACGCGCGCGTCTCTGCGAGCAACAGCGCGGCGTGATCGCCGCGCGACACCCACGCGCCGTGGCGCGAGCGCGGACCGCCCGTGCCGCCCCTCCAGGACCGTGCCGCGGCCAGGGTCGCGCCGGTGGGATCGGCCAGCACCGCGCCCGCGCTCAAGCCCGCCGGGGACTCGAGAATGGCGAGATCGCGCCGCAGATCGGCGCGCAGCGCCGGGACCGTCCACGCCATCCGTGGTGCCAGCAGATAACGATTGCGAAACAAGAATCCTTCGACACCATGCGCCATCGCCTGTCCGCGATCGGCGACCAAGGTAAAATCCCTAGTATCACGGCGCAATCGCCGGGTAAGCGCGCGCGCGGCATGCGCCCGCTGCGTTGCGGTGCCGCCACGGATGGCGAGCAGCAACAG
>DAHWGZ010000499.1 GCA_027335965.1 Acidiferrobacter sp. | reverse complement strand
TGCCGGCGCCGTGGTCGTGGGCGGCGTGCTGCTGCTCGTGGCCGACGGCCCGCAGCAGGGGAGGCGCGCGGACGGGTGAGGTCGGCGCGCGCGGATTTCGCCTCGCCCTGGGGCGGTGCTCCGATCTCCCTCGTGCGCCAGGACATCGCGCTCCAGCAGGCCCGCCCTGAAACCCAGGGACGGCACGCCCTCTCATAAATTACGACCGAACGAAGCCGCATGAGATTCTTCCCCGCCGGGGACCGCGGGGCGCGTCGCGCCGGACCAATCACGGCCGCGGCCTCCCGACGGCTTGCGGCCGGTGCGTGCCGCGAGCGCGCGGCCGCCAGGGCCGTTGCCTGGGTCTGGGCATGCGGTCCGCCGCGAAGAATGGTGATGATAGCCGAGATGTCGACGATCATCGCGGGAATCGGGCCGCACCATAGGGTAGGTCGCCATGTCCCGCGGAGGCGCAAGGCCCTCTCAAGTGGGCTGCGGAAGTCCGGCCGGCCACCAGGCGCCGCGTGGCCGGTGTCGTGCGCCTACGGGGACGGCCGATGGCGCCTGCTCAGGTCGGACAGATCATCTGGCCCAGCTCCTCGGTCAGACGAA
>DAHWGZ010000498.1 GCA_027335965.1 Acidiferrobacter sp. | reverse complement strand
TTGCCGCCATCATCCGCCCCTACGCCCGCGCCATGACCGGGTCTTGAAAACGTCGCATTGTAGCGCACTGCGCCCCCGCGAGACTCCAGGCCGTCGCGAGCCTCGGGCCTGCGCCGAGGCAGCTCACGGCGGCGGCACGCTCCGCGAGACCCAGAGACGGACTCATCACCTCCACGCCCCTGCGGCGCACCGAATACGAACTGCTACACGTGGCGCGCGTCGAGCTTGCTCATGAAGCCGCATCCCTCCTTGGTGTATCGGCGGGTTTCCTGCAGAACTGGCGAGCGCCTACCGCGCTTGGTAGGATTGGTCAATCCTGGCTAACGAGATTCAGCGTCGGCAAATGGTAACGGCAAGACGATGACTTACCCGGAAGACGAAATCCTGACGCTCGACGAAGTCGCCGCATACCTCAAAGCCGGAAAACGGACAGTCTATCGCTTGGCCCAGAAGGGAGACATTCCAGCGTTCAAGCTCGGGGGCACGTGGCGCTTTCGCCGCTCCGAACTGAATCGCTGGATCGCCGAGAGCATAAATAGGCAAAAGTCGGAGGCGGTGTGAACGTGGGTCAAAACAGCGCTGCGAAGGAAA
>DAHWGZ010000497.1 GCA_027335965.1 Acidiferrobacter sp. | reverse complement strand
GGCGCACCAGCAGGAACAGCCGGTCGCGGTCGTAGAGTTTGTAGGGTTTCGCGCGCGGCTGGGCATTGCGGATCGCCACGTCGGTCAGGGCCTGTCTGCGGGGCATGGAGACCTCCAGGACGGGGGTTTGGGTCCCCCTGGTGGTTTTTGGTCCCCCTATCCATACCCCTTTTGGCCCTGGCTGTCCAGGGGTCGCCTGGGATATCGCTGGATTCTTTTCCTTATAGCACAGTGAGTTAAGTATCTCGTGGGATGTCCTGGAACAGCATAGGAAAGGCGAATGGTGGCTATGGGTGGACTCGAACCACCGACCTCAGCATTATGAGAGTCAATAAACCGCACCCCGCCGCGATTCCGCGCACTTAACCATGTGTTTTCGCAGGTGTTTAACACACACGTGGGTGCGCCTCATTGCACCGAATTGTGTCCCAACTGTCCCAAAATTGTCCCAACACTTAACCCGCGCACGGGCGACCTCGGCGCACCCTTTCCCGCGTGGTTTTTTTTTGTTTTGACTTGAGTTTTAGCCTATGTCGGCCCGGTGAATAGGCTGGGCGCCTACAAGCGCCTGGCTCTCGGTGCGTCCGATCA
>DAHWGZ010000496.1 GCA_027335965.1 Acidiferrobacter sp. | reverse complement strand
GCCGGCGGGACCTTGGCGCTCACCGAGAAGGCCTGGTTGGGCAGTCCCGGCACCTTGTAGGCGATCTGGAGTTTGCCCGGGAAGTGCGCCTCCTGGCGCTTGAAGACCGGGAGCGGCTCGAGGGCCGCCATGCAGTTGCCCTCGACGATGTTGCGCGCCGCGGCCCCGAAGCTGTGAATGACGACGATGTAGGGTTGGCGTTCGGGGTTCGTAAACCAGCTGTCGAGCGTCAAGGTCGCCAAATTGGGCGGCGAGAACGCACACACCGAGCGCCCGATCAGGTCCTGGACCTTGCGCACTGGGCGCCCACCCTTTTTGGTAACGAGCACGAAATTGAGTTTGCCGCTCAACGCCGCGAGCGCATCGTCGTGCCAGTGGGCGATGCGCCACCCTATGAGGGCCGGGCCATCAAAGTAGATGGCGGCGGTATTATTGTGTACCTCGGCCATGTATGTGAGCCAGTTGCTGGTGTAATGGAACGTGATTGGCGCCCCTGTGGCGTGCGCGAGAAAGTCCGCGATCTTGCCGTAGACGGCGTCCGCCTGGGCGAGCCCCTGGCGGGGCGGGGCGATCATGACATAATGCGTGGGC
>DAHWGZ010000495.1 GCA_027335965.1 Acidiferrobacter sp. | reverse complement strand
GATGAAATCGGTGCGCCATAACACGAGGCGTTGGCGAAGGCGAGCGGGATCCCGGTCTTGGCGCGAATCGCCGCCAAGAGGAGGTTGTCGGCGGTCGACTCCCACATGGCAAAACGATCGAAGCCGCCCTCGGCCTCGCCGAGCACGACATCGCGCTCCTCTTGGTAGGGACGCAGGGCCTCGCTCACGGCGTCCGCCATGGCGGCATCCGGGACGATCCCGGTCCCCACCTCGACGAGCGCGTGGCGGTAGGCCCTGATCTTCCCGCCCTCCACGCTCAGGTCCAGGCGCCCCAGGAACGAGCCTTGCGCGCCCGACTGGATGACCAGGGCGCCGCCGGCGCGCATGGGCGCGAACAAGCGGTTGTGGGTATGTCCGCTCAGGCACACGTCGATACCCGGGGTCATGCCCAGAAGCTTGAGATCCTGCGGCAGGCCCAGGTGCGACAACAACACCACGAGGTCGACCCCGTCATCGCGCCTGAGGCCCGCGGCGAGCGGCGCTATGACCTCCGTGCCCAAGGTAAAGAACACGCCCTCGCTGAAAGGCGCCGGCATGGTCTTGTCGACGATGTTGCAGGCCACGCCGATGACC
>DAHWGZ010000494.1 GCA_027335965.1 Acidiferrobacter sp. | reverse complement strand
TGGAGTTGCGCGATCAACTCATCTGGCACATGGCTGTCAGCCATTCACCGTCCTCCAGGTTTATGCCGGTTGCGGGTGTATTCACTCTCGTGATGCCGGCCGGCCCCGGGGCCCTCGAGGTCCCGCCGTGGCCCCCATCGGCTAGGCGGGGGTCAGCTGCTCGACTATGGGGCCAAGGGCCAAGGCCGGGAAGAAGTTAAGCGCCCCCACGAGCAGAATGACACCGATGACAAGGGTCCCAAACAGCGGTCCGTGTGTCGCAAGCGTGCCCGGGCTTCCGGGGATACGCGGCTTGCCGGCCAATGAGGCCGCCATGGCCATGAGCGGCAGATAGCTCCCATAGCGACCGACCAGGATGCATAGGCCGAGCGCCGTATTATAAAAGCCGGTGTCGGCGTTCAATCCGGCGAACGCGCTGCCGTTGTCGCTGGAGGCGCTGGTGAAGGCGTAGAGGATCTCGCTGAAGCCCTGGGGTCCGGGATTGAAGGTGCTGGCGCGGCCGGCTGCGAACGATACCGCGACGGCGGTCCCGATCAGCACCAGGAGCGGCATCACCAGGATCGAGAGCGAGGCCATGGTGATCTCAAAGGACTC
>DAHWGZ010000493.1 GCA_027335965.1 Acidiferrobacter sp. | reverse complement strand
AGGCGTGGGTCCCATCGGGCGCGCCGCCCCCGTCCATTCCCTCCAGGGGCCGTCCTGTAATCCCCATCCGAAGTGCCTGACGGCGGACCGACACATTCCTGGCCGAACGCATCCTGACACGCCGCGGCCGCCGTCCAGGGCGATGGCCACCGCTCCCGGTTCCGGGAGGCTACGTCCCATGCACCGTTCTCCGAAATTCCGAGGGCCCATGATCACGACCGCCCCGCGCGCAGCGGGCATTCCCGCGAGTGCCTCGGGCTCGCCCGAGCCCCGGCCGCAAAGGCGCGAGGTGGGCGGGAGGTCCATCGCTTGTGCCTTGCCGGTTCTCATCGGCTCCGCACCGTGGCAGCATGCAAGACCTCAGTAATTCGGGGGGCTTTTCGGGCATGTCGATCATCCGGACATCGAGGTTTGTGCTGCGCCCCTATGAAAGGCGGGATGCGACGGCATTCGCGTACGCGGTCCGCGAGGCCGCGGTCGCGGCCGATCATTGGTTGTCCTGGGCCGAAGAGACCTATAGCGAACAGGCTGCGCGCAGCTGGTTCCGGTCAGTGGCCGTTGGCCATAAGATGGGGACGAGCCACGAGTACGGCAT
>DAHWGZ010000492.1 GCA_027335965.1 Acidiferrobacter sp. | reverse complement strand
CGTATCATTGATCACCGTCGAGCCGAAGTGGTGATAGAAGAACACCGAGGCGGTGTTGTTCTTGTTCAGGGCGTAGCTAAAGAGCCCGGTCAGGACGTTATAGTGGTTGGAGTAGTAGCCGTCGTTGAACGATAGCGAGGCGCTCACCGGTCCCATCGAGTAGTTGACCTGCGCCCCGCGGCTCACCGCGTTCTCGCTGTTCCACAGCAGGCCGCGCTCGATGTTCTGGTTCATCCAGCTCCAGGTGTACTCGCCGCCCATGAGGGTCGGGAGCTTGCCGACCTCCACCGAGAAGTGGCTGGTCGGGGCGAGCGTGATATAGGCCTCCGGCACCGCCCCGTAGTAGTAGTAGGGCACTGACGGGGTCGGCAGTATTGGTTCGCCGAGGGTCGGGAAGTTGTAGGAGCCGGCCATGACGAAGAACTGCACGAGACCGGTGGTCTTCTGCAGGATCAGCTCGGCGTTCGTGACATCCAGCCGCGCGTTGCGATCATTGCCGGAGATCGGGCTCGCGATGTTCACGGGATTGCTCTGCCAGGTGCCGGCGGCGCTCAACACGCCCTCCGCCGACAGCGTCCCGAGCGGCCCGGCGGAAA
>DAHWGZ010000491.1 GCA_027335965.1 Acidiferrobacter sp. | reverse complement strand
GCCTGTGCGCTTGGTGTCCCGCACCATAGTGGCATGACGTGCTCGTCGGACAGCTTCTGGCCCGGACAGGAGCGCCGAGACTCTTTCAGTGCTTACGTTCCCCGACGATTTCAGGGCACGCTCGAGGAGTGGCGCCGGCTGAATGTGTTGAGTTATGAGATGGAGAACTCGGCGCTTTTCGTCGTATGCCGCGCGCTGGCTCTCGAGGCCGCGTCGGTGTGCGCGGTAGTCGCCTGCCGCTGGCAGGGTGAGGCGGTCAGTCACGATGCTTATGCCAAGGCCAAACACGATCTTGCGCGCGTGGCCAGGGAGGCCGTGCGCCGTCATGCCACGCGGGCCGTCGAGCCGATCGGCGGGCACGGATAGCGTCGACCCAGGGGCGACGGCCGCGCACTGCCGGCGCGGATCGCCATGGCGGCTATTTTAGAAGGCCACCCGCACAAACCACACCCGTCATCTCGCGGCCCGATGCGCGGCCTCGCGGATCTCTGTGGCGTCGATCCGCGCATCGGACGTGGGGACCCGCCCGCTAACGGGCGGCCCCCGCCTCGTAGGCGGCGAGCGGCGCCCCATGCCGGCGCGCATAGCGGGCCAGAT
>DAHWGZ010000490.1 GCA_027335965.1 Acidiferrobacter sp. | reverse complement strand
CGGTAATTGATGACGTGGTGGGCGCCGGATGCGCGACAGAAGGCCGCCTTGTCGTCGTTCCCGACCGTCGCCCAGCAGGTCGCGCCAAGAAACCTGGCGAGTTGGATGGCCGTGAACCCGATGCCGCTCGTGCCGCCATGCACGAGCAGGCGCTCGCCCGCTTTCAGTGCGCCCATGTCGGCGGCGTTGGCCCATACCGTAAACCAGTTCTCGGGGAGGGCGGCGGCGGATGCCAGATCCATGTGGGCAGGGACGCGCAAGGCCTGATCAGCGGGTGTGGTGCAGTATTCGGCGTAGCCGCCGCCGGGCACGAGCGCCGTTACGGCGTCACCGCCCCGCCATTCCTGTACGCCGGCTCCTACCTCAGCGACATGCCCGGAGACCTCGAGACCAAGGATCGGGGAGGCGCCTGGCGGCGGCGGATAGCGTCCCGACCGCTGCAGGATGTCCGGGCGATTGATGCCGGCGTACGCGACTTCGATCAGGATCTCACCGGTCCGTGGGGCCGGGGTCGGGCCCTCGGCGAGTCGCAAGGTATCGGCGTCGCCACCGGGTTCGTAGTCGATGTATCGCATGCCGTGTCCCTCGGGTACGGACC
>DAHWGZ010000048.1 GCA_027335965.1 Acidiferrobacter sp. | reverse complement strand
CAGGCGATCTCCAGGACCTTCTCGAGTTCGCTGTCGGGCACGCCGGTGATGCGAAACACCCCCGCCTGCTTGGTTTCTGTGAGAAAGGCCGTCCGTTTGTCCATGCGCGCGGTCACGGTCACCGCCAGCACCACCTCGTGCAGCCCTTCGGCCGGATTGACCGGGCTGTGCTCGATGCCGAGTTGCATGTCGACCTCCATGGCCGCCTTCTCCAGAAACACGGCGGGGACGTGCGGGGCCTCGAAGGAGATATCCTTTACGTAGATCTTTTCCAGGCTAAAAACGATTTCCGGGTCCGTGTTTTGATCCGCCACGAGGGCTCCTTGCAGAATAATTGAGTGTTGTCGTTAGCCGAATGTCACAGGCCAAGCAGGGGATCGAGTTCCCCCCTTACGTCCAGTTGCGCCAGTTCCCGATAGCCCCCGATGTGCTGGTCGCCGATGAAGATCTGCGGGACCGTCGTGGCGCCGCGCGCCCGTTCGACCATTTCCCGGCGCCGCTCGGGCTCTTCATCCACGCGGACCTTCTCGATCGGCACGCCCTTTCGTTCCAGGAGGCGCGAGGCCATTTGGCAATAGGGACATACGCGGGTAGTGTACATCAAGACCTTGGCCATAGAAGACCCTATGAAATGACGGGGAGGTTCGCGCCGCGCCAGGCCGACAGGCCGCCCGCGAGGTTGCGGACATCGGTAAAGCCCGCCTTGCGCAGGACCCCCGCGGCGCGTGCCGATCGTGCCCCGCTCGCGCAGCAGACGATGACCGGCTTCTCCTTGTATTTTTTCAGCTCCTGGCTGCGCGCCGCTACCTGGCCCAAGGGGATATTGATCGCCCGGGCGATATGTCCGCTCGCGAATTCCTGCGGTTCCCGCACATCCAGGATCACCGCCGACTTATGGTTCAGGATCTGGACGGCCTCTTGGCTCGTCACCTTTTGCCCTCCCGGGCCGCCCTCCAGCGCCGAGCCCGCCAGCAGCAGGCCACCCACGACCACCAGGGCCAGGAACAGATACCAGTGTGCAATGACGAATGCGAGCATGGCGGATCCTCAACGCTCGTCGGGAAGCGTGCAAAACGCCATGCGCATGGCCCCGATGAGCTGCAGGATGCGCGGGTCGGCGATTCGGTAGAAGACCTTGTTCGCGTGTTTGCGGGACGCCAATATCCCCTTGTCGCGCAAAATCGACAAATGTTGGGAGATATTGCTCTGCGAGGTCCCCACCTGGACGACGATATCTTGTACACTCACCTCTGTGGCGGCGCCGAGTATGCAGAGGATCTTGAGTCGCAATGGGTGTGCGATCGCCTTCAGCGCCCGCGACGCGAGCTGGATATCCTCTTCATTGGTGATGAGGATGTCGTCCAGGGGCTGGATGATCTCGGAAGGTACCATATCGACTCCCTTAGGTCGTAAGGACAAGTTGTGGCACAGTGAGCCTTCGCCGTCTGGCTGTCGCCCAAAACAAAACATTATACAATATAAGTGGGATTTAAAAGACCGGCTCACGGGATCCCGCGCGGAGCGCGCTTCATGCCTTTTACACCAAAACCTCTTGTGCTCGTTATTCTCGATGGCTGGGGCTATAGCGAGCAGACCGAAAACAACGCCATTATCGCGGCTCGCAAGCCCTGGTGGGATAAGGCCTGGGCCAACGCCAGCCACAGCCTCATCCAGGCCTCCGAGGCCGCCGTCGGTCTCCCCTCGAAGCAGATGGGGAACTCCGAGGTCGGCCATCTGAACCTCGGGGCCGGGCGCGTCGTCTATCAGGAATACACGCGCATCAACCGCGCGATCGCCTCGGGCATGTTTTTTACGAACAAGACCCTCACGGACGCCGTCGACCGGGCGCGCGACAGCCACAAGAGCCTGCATGTGCTCGGGCTCTTGTCGCCGGGCGGGGTGCATAGTCACGAGGACCACATCCACGCCATGGTCGAGCTCGCGGTCACGCGCGGCCTGAACCAGGTGTACCTGCACGCCTTTCTCGACGGCCGCGATACCTTGCCGCAGAGCGCCGGTGCCTCGCTCGCCGCCATGGAGGCCAAATTCGCCGCCCTTGGGCGCGGGCGCATCGCCTCGGTGATCGGGCGTTACTATGCCATGGATCGCGACCACAGGTGGCCGCGCATCCAGGCCGCCTATGACCTCCTGACCGCGGCCAAGGCCGACTATCGCGCGGCCAGCGCCGCCGAGGCCCTGTCGCTCGCCTACGCCCGCGGGGAAACCGATGAGTTCGTCAAAGGCACCCTGATCGCCCCGCCAGGCGAGGCGCCGCGCCCGATCGACGACGGCGATGTCGTCGTGTTCATGAATTTCCGCTCGGATCGCGCCCGCCAGATCAGCCGGCCGTTCATCGACCCGGCGTTCGACGGCTTCGCGCGCGCCGTGCAGCCGCGCCTGGGCGCCTTTGTGAGCCTCACGGAATATCAGGCCGACTTCAATGTCCCGGTGGCCTTTCCCTCGGCGCGCCTCGTCAACGTCCTGGGCGCCTACCTGTCGGATCTGGGCAAGCGCCAGCTGCGCATCGCCGAAACCGAAAAGTACGCGCACGTCACCTTTTTCCTGAACGGCGGGCAGGAGGCCCCGTTCGCCGGCGAGGAGCGCATCCTCGTGCCCTCGCCCACCGACGTGCCGACCTATAATCGCAAGCCGGAGATGAGCGCGGCACAGGTCGCGGACGCGGTCGTGCATGCGGTCGACGCCGGGCGCCATGACGTCATCATTTGCAATTTCGCCAATCCGGACATGGTCGGGCATACCGGGGACATGGCCGCGACCGTGCGCGCCATCGAGGTCATCGATGCCTGCCTTGCGCGCATCGCGAGCGCCGTGCGCGCCCATGGTGGCGAGATGCTGATCACCGCCGACCACGGCAACGCCGAGCAGATGCTCGATGCCGACAGCGGCCAGGCCCATACCGCGCATACCACGAACCCCGTGCCGCTCTTGTATGTCGGGCGCGAGGCGCGCATCAGTCCGCAGGGCTCGCTGGAAGATGTCGCCCCGACGCTCCTGCGCCTTCTCAATATCGTCCCGCCGTCCGAGATGACCGGGCAGTCGCTGATCGAACTCGTGTGAACGCAAGGGGCTCGGGCAAGCGGTGGAACGCGCCTTTCGCTGGCCGTTTCGCATGGGTCTTGCTCGCCGCCCTGTTCCCGATCCCGGCGGCGCATGCCGGGCCGCGCCACGATCTCGCGCTCCTGCGCGCGCGCGAGGCGGCCTTGCAGCGGCATCTCGATCGCACCCTGCATGAGCGCAGTCACGCCCTCGACGCCCTGCGCCTGTCCGAAGACCGGGTCGCGCACGCCGGTCGCGCCCTTCGCCACGCCCGCGCCTTGCTGCGCCGATCCGAGGGGCGCGTGCGCGCCCTCATGGCGCGCGCCGGCGCGCTGCGCGCCACCGAGGCGCAAGAGCGGCGAGCCATCGACCGCCAGGCGGTGGCCGCCTATGCCGCCGGCCGCGAGGGCGCGGTCCAGCTGCTCTTTAGCCAGAAGGATCCACGCTTCCTCGCGCGCATGATGATGTACTACGGCTATGTCCTGCGCGCCCGCGCCCACCGCCTGGCGGCCCTGAAGGACACCGCCGCGGCGTTACGCCAGACCATCGCCGCCGCCGCCGCCGAGACCCGCAAGCGGCGCGCCCGCGCCCATGCCGCCGCCGCCGAGGCCCAGCGTTTCCGCGGCGCGCTCGCGCGTCGGGCCCAGGTCGTGCGCCGGCTCGACCGTCAGGCCCAAAGCGGCCATGCGCGGCTGCTCGCCCTGCGCCGTCGCGCCTTGCGCCTGCGGACCCTCGTGCGCCGCTTGCGGCGCCTGCCCAAGGTGCCGGGTTCCATGCCGCGCCTCGTGGGGCCCTTCGCCCACTTCCGGGGACGCCTGCCGATGCCGATTCCGGCCCGCTATTCGGCCTTGCGCATGGCGCGCGCGCCGGGGCACCTCGGCCGCTGGGAGGGGGTGCTGATCCCCGGCCGCTTCGGCGAGGACGTACGCGCCGTGTTTTCCGGGCGCGTGGTCTACGCGAACTGGTTGCGTGGCTACGGCCTGTTGTTGATACTGGAAAATGGCGAGGGATTCATGACCCTCTATGGTCATAACCAGACCCTGCTCAAGCGGGTCGGCGATGTCGTTTCCGAAGGCGAGGTCATCGCGACGGTGGGAGATAGCGGCGGTTTCTCGCGGCCCGGATTGTATTTCGATATCAGCCATGACGGCCAACCCCTCGACCCCCTGGCCTGGCTTGCCCATTGACGGGGCGCGCCTGATCGCGGGGGCCGCGCGGGTTCGGGAGCGGCGGGGTGGTCGCTGGTTTTCGCTGGGGAATCTGCTATTGTTTGGTCTGCCCGGGGCACGACACGCCCGTTGCGCCAGCGTTGCGGGCCGTATGGCCCATGAAGTGAGCGATGCCCTAAGGTCACCAGCAGCAGGAACCCACCCTAGCGACTCAAGCCGGCTCGATGCGGCGTTTGAGGGCCCATAGGAATCCCTCGCCTTTCCCCCACGAGGCGAGGGGATGGCGGGGTATTTGAGGAGGTTTTTGGCAATGAAGAAGAGCGTGACGCGTTATGCCGTCATCTTGTTGGCCGGCGTGTTCCTGGGGGCCGGCCTGACGGTCGAGCGCGCGGTGCAGGCCGAGCGCGCCGCGCATGCGCGCGCCACCCTCGCGCATCTCCCGCTGCGCGAGCTCCGCACCTTCGCGGAGGTCTATAACATCGTCAAGGCCGAGTACGTGGTGCCGGTCAGCAGCCACAAGCTGATCGACGACGCTCTGCGCGGCATGGTCGACAATCTCGACCCGCACTCCCAATACCTCGATCCCCGCCAGTATCGCCATCTCACCGTCGACACCACCGGCCGCTTCGGCGGCGTGGGCCTCGAGGTGACCGAATACAAGGGCTTCCTGAAGGTCGTGACGCCCATACATGGGACCCCCGGAGGCCGCAGCGGCATCCGCCCCGGCGACCTCATCGTGCGCATCGACGGCACCTTCATCCAGGGCCTCTCGCTCCGCAAGTCCGTGCATCTGCTTCGTGGGCGTCCCGGATCGACCGTGGAGCTCACGATCTTGCGCAAGGGGGTAAGCCGACCGCTCACCTTCCATCTGCGCCGCCAGGTCATCAAGATCCACAGCGTGGCAAGCCGGCTGCTCGCGCCCGGCTACGGCTATCTGCGCATCTCGGAATTCCAGGGTGGGACCGGCAAGGGCGTGACGCGCGCCCTGACGCGCCTCCAGGCGGAGAACCACGCCCCGCTGAAGGGCCTGGTGCTCGACCTGCGCGACAATCCCGGGGGTGTATTGAACGCGGCCGTGGCGGTCTGCGACGACTTCCTGAATCACGGCGTCATCGTCAGCACGCGCGGTCGCATCCCGAGCTCGGATGTCGTCTTCCATGCCCACGGCCCCGACCTCTTGCACGGCGCCCCCATGGTGGTGCTGGTGAACGGCGGATCGGCATCGGCCGCGGAGATCGTATCGGGCGCGTTGCAGGACAACCGCCGCGCGATCATCATGGGCACGAGGACCTTCGGCAAGGGGAGTGTGCAGACCATCATGCCGATGAACAATGGCGGGGCGCTGCGCTTGACGACGGCGCGGTATTTCACGCCCAATGGCCGCTCCATCCAAAATCTCGGGATCACGCCGAATATCGTGGTCCATGAGGGGAAATTCACGCCCAGCGGCGGCAATGATTTCCTGCGCGAGGTGGACCTCCCGGACCACCTGAGCAATCCGAACCCGCCCAAGACGCAGGCCAAGGCGGCGGGCGTGCCGCCCGCGACCCGCAAGCTCCTGGACGAAGACTATCAGCTTCGCCAGGGCTTTGACCTGCTCCGGGGCCTGTCCGTCTATCGACGATTCAAGGGGTGATGGCATGGGCGGCCGGAATGCATTGCCGATTACGATTCGTCCCCTTCAGCGCACGGACCTCCCGGGGGTCATGCACCTGCACCGGGAGTTGGGTTGGAACCCGGCCTTCAAGGCCGACGGCAGCACCCTCGGCCAGCGCCTGGCCGCGTTGATCACCGAGGACAACGCGCTGCTGCTGGTCGCCGAGCACGATCGGGCGGTGGTCGGTTATGTCCATGGGGAGATCGTCACCCATCTCCTGTTCGCCGGCCGCGAACTGCATGTGACGGAGCTGTTCGTGATCGCCGAGGCGCGCAGCCGCGGCGTGGGCAAGCGACTGATGGCGGCCATAGAGAGCGAGGCCGCGTCGCGCAAATGCTTCCGCATCAGCGTCCTGAACAGCCGCGAACGCGACTCCTACCGCCGCGGTTTTTATCCGTCGCTCGGCTACGAAGAGAGCCCGAGCGTCGCGCACTTCACGAAGCGCCTCGACTGGGGCTAAGCCGCCAGAACACGCCTTGCCGGCCCTAAGCCGGGCCCTATGCGCGCCGCCCGCCAGCCCCGATGGGCGGGGTGCCGGCCGGCTTAAGGCCCCGCGCCCGCGGGCTTTCCTCCCCCACCCCGTCTGCTATCCTTAAAGATGAGGACGCCCGCCATCGCGCGCGCGTCCCGCGCTCACCAAATACTATAAGCGGGGGAATTCGGCATGACCAAGCAATGGCGGGGATGGGGGGCGGGCGTCGCGGCGGCGCTCGTCGGGGCGGTGATGGTGGTCCCGGCGGACGCCCAGCCGGTCAATGTGTCGATCGGCGCCTCGACCTTGGGGCTTGGCGTGCAGGTGTCCACGGCGCTCATTCCGGGGACCTTGGATCTCGCGGTCGGCATCAACCATTTGAGCGAGAACCGTTCGGGGACCTATACGAACTCCAACAGCAGCATCCCCTACCACGCCACCCTGCGCCTCCAGACCATACCGGTGCTGCTCAACTATTATCCCTTCGGCGGCGTGTTCCGCATCACCGGCGGCGCCATGATCAACCAGAACCGCGTGACCACCTACTCCTACGATCCCACCGGGACCTACACCATCAATGGCCATCAGTATAATGGCAGCGAGGTCGGCACCTTTTCCGGCAAGGTGAGCTACCGGCGCATCGCCCCCTATCTCGGCATAGGCTGGGGCAGCAAGGCCGCCCGCCAGACCGGATTCTCGATGGGATTTGATGTCGGCGTGCTCTTGACCGGCAGCCCCAACGTCCAGCTGAGCGCGAGCAATCCGACCAATGACCCCACCTTGGCTTCCGATGTCGCCGCCGCGCAGGCCCGCGCCAACGCGCGCGCGAGCTCCTACAAGCTCTGGCCGGTCATCGGCCTGCGGATCGGTTACGACTTCTGAGGGCGGGCGTTCGCGTGGTCCGGCTCACTGCGGACGGCGTCCGAGGTCGAGCACGGACCACGCGAGCAATACAAAGCCGGGCGCCCCGACGCCGATCTCGATGATGCCGAGATAGCGGGCGATGAACCCCGGGTGGGTCATGCCAAAGACCCCGAGCCCGATGGCAAGCAGCATGGCGCCGAGCAGGCCGACCATGATGCGCCGATGGCGCACGCGCATGTCTTGCGCAAGCCGCTCGATCTCGTCCGATTGCCCGCGCACCGACAATTCCCCGTCCTTCGCCTGCTTCAGGGTGGCGCCGAGGTAGCGCGGGATCTCCGGCAGGACATGGATCCAGTTCGGATACTCCTTGCGCACCGCGTTCCACACCGCGCGCGGACCCAGCTGCTCGCGCATCCAGCGCTCCAGGAAGGGCTTGGCGGTGATCCAGAGATCCAGGTCGGGGTAGAGCCGGCGCCCCAGGCCCTCGATGTTGAACAGGGTCTTTTGGAGAAGCACGAGCTGCGGCTGAACCTCCATGTTGAACCGGCGCGCGGTCTGGAACAGGTTCATGAGCAGGCGGCCGAACGATATGTCCTTGATGGGTTTTGCGAATATCGGTTCGCACACCGTGCGAATGGCCCCCTCGAGCTCGTCCACGCGCGTCCCCTTGGGGACCCAGCCGGCGCGCACGTGGGCCTCGGCGATGCTGCGATAGTCGCGGTTTAAGAAGCCCAGGATGTTCTCGGCCAGGTAGTATTTGTCATCCGCGCTCAGCGTGCCCATGATCCCGAAGTCCACCGCGCGGTATTGGCCGGTGAACGACACGAAGATGTTGCCGGGATGCATGTCGGCATGGAAAAACCCGTCGCGGAAGGCCTGCGTAAAAAAGATCTCCACGCCGTTGTGGGCAAGCTTGCGCAGGTCGACGCCATTGGCCACCAGGGCGTCGCGGTTCGAGATCGGCACGCCCGTGATGCGCTCCATCACCATCACCGACCGGCGGGTGTAGTCCCAGAACACCCGCGGCACGTAGAGCAGCGTGGAATCCTGAAAATTCGTGCGCAACTGGCTTGCGTTGGCCGCCTCGTGGGCCAGGTCCATCTCGTCGTGGACGATCTTCTCGTATTCCGCGACGACCTCGAGCGGCCGCAGGCGGCGGGCATCGGGCCAGTAGCGGACGGCGAGTTGCGCCAAGGTCTGAAGGAGCGCGAGGTCGCGCCGCAGGATGATGTCGATCCCCGGCCGCAGCACCTTGACTGCGACCTCGGTGCCATCATGCAGGGTGGCGAAGTGGACCTGCGCGACCGATGCCGAGGCCACCGGGGTCGTGTCGAAGGTCCGGAAGGCCTCTGCGAGCGGCATGTCGTAGGCGGCCTCGATCAGCGCCACCGCCTGCTCGCCCGGAAACGGCGGCACCCGATCCTGCAGGCGGCTCAGTTCCCCGACGATGTCATCGGGCACGAGGTCCGGCCGGGTGGACAGCATCTGGCCGAACTTGATGAAGATCGGTCCGAGTTCCTCCAGCGCGAGCCGCAGGCGCTCGCCGCGCGGCGCGAGCGTCCGGCGCCATCGCCATGGGGCGAGCCGCACGACATAGGCGTAGAGCCGGAACAGGTGGAGGTTGGCTGCGAATTCATCGAGTCCATGGGACATGAAGACCGTGGTGATGCGCAAGAGCCGGCGCGCGCGCCCAAAGGTCAACATCAGCGCGCCTTAAGCCGGCGCACACGCTGGCCAAGCCGCTCCACGTCATCCCGCAGGGTGTCCACGGCGGCGAGAAACTCGTCCATTTCCCAGGGGCGCGGGAGCGCCCGCTCCTCGTCTTGCAAAAACGCCACGGTATTGGCCCCCAGCCGCCGGGCCGCGTAGCGCAGGGACTCGCCGACCCGGCGCAGGCCTCGGATGGCGAGCTGCGCGGGCACGTCGCCCACGGCGCTCGCGAGCGCCTCCTGCCAGTCCACCGGGGCGTTTTCAAAAAGCCGCTTCATGGCCCACGCGGTGTCGATGTCGCCCTCCATCGTGAGTCCGGAGGCCACCACCTTCTGCGTCTGCTCGGGCCGCGCGCGCATGAGCGCGGCCAGCTGAAAGGCCGAGCCGCGCACGGTCACGTCCGGCGTCCCCGCCGGCGGGCGCACATGGATGCGCTCGGGCGTGAACGCGAGCTCGAAAGACAGTGCCGGGCTCGTCAGCACCACGCGCACCGAGCGCCCGGCCAGCGCGGCAAGCCCGTCGCGCGCCTCGGGATCGATGCGAAATGGGACGTTCAGGGCCTGCTCCAGGGCGAAAAGCGCGGGTCGCACCATCACCCCCGCCGCGGGTGGCGTGGCACGTACAGCACGACCGAGCCCGCGATCTTGTCATGGAAACCCTGCTTGCGTCGGTCCCAGGCGATCCACAGAAAGCCAAGCCCCAGGGTCGCGTACGAGACCAGATAGCCTACATTGCGCAAAAGCGACTGGCCGACCGTGAGCGGACCCAGGGTTTGCGCGTCCACGAGATGGCAGGACAGCAAAAGCTTGCCGGGTGTGCCCAGGAATTTCACCCAGAACACCACCGAGTACGCGACCCCGAAGACGAGCCCGAAGAGCTGGCGCAGGGGGTCTGCGGCCATGGCCTGGGCGAGTGCCGTAAGCGTCAGATGGGCCGGCCAGCGTGTCGGCGCCAGCGCCGACACCACCGGCAAAAGCACGATGTTGTCGACCAGGTCCGCGGCCATGCGTCGCCAGAAGCCGGCGTAGCACAGGTCCGCGGGCGCGCGCGCCGAGCCCTCCTGTGCCGGTGAGAGCGTTGCCGCCATTAGAGCTTGTAGCCCCTGTGCACGGCGACGATCCCGCCTGTCAGGTTCCAGTACGTGACCCGCTGCAGGCCCGCATCCTCCATCAGGGCCTTCAGCGCCTCTTGATCCGGGTGCTTGCGAATCGACTCCACGAGGTACTGATA
>DAHWGZ010000489.1 GCA_027335965.1 Acidiferrobacter sp. | reverse complement strand
AGTAGACGGTCGCGAACGGACCGAAGGGATCCAGCGGATTGTTTCCGGGGTCGTGTGGGACACTCAAGGGTGCGGCCCAGGAGGCGGATGCAATCGCAAGCCCGAGCATGCTCGTGGTAAATCGAAAACGGCGTATCGGCATAGGCATACTCCTCTAAAATTGGCAATGTCAGTACGCGTTGCGCAGTCCTCCCTCTGCTAGAGGACTGATGCCAGAGGCGAATTATTCCCTGGAGTCGGACGCATCCATGATGGCCCACTTGAGGTCGGCACACCTCTGCCGGAGGCCTTATTAGGATTGGGGATGAGCGGAGGGGTAAATCCACCACCGCACCTTGCTGTTTCCCGTAAAGACACCTCCCCGTGGTGTCGACACCCAGGATCCACGGGGTACTCAATAACGCTCGGGTGGTCTTCGCGAGCTGCCGGTCGAGCCGCGCCAACCCCGCCAACTCATCGATGCGCATCAAAGCCCTATGGGCGACATCGTCCGACTTGAGTTTGTCGACCCCGAGGAGCTCCGGATGCATCGTGTGTTAAATCGCACCCTAAAGGCGCCACCGATTCGCGGCTTAAGGAGCCACGGCAAAGTGGCCTTT
>DAHWGZ010000488.1 GCA_027335965.1 Acidiferrobacter sp. | reverse complement strand
GGGGGCGCTTTCGGCAATAAGCAGGGCGAGCGCCGTCAACGCTGCAGGATTCAGGGTATGCGCGATGCCTTCCTGCTCCAAATACAGCATGAATAGAAAGGACCCGATGCGCTTGTTGCCATCGGAAAACGGGTGATCCTTAATGACAAGATACAGGATGTTCGCTGCCTTTTCCTCGCGCGACCGGTAGAGCGCCTCGCCGAACATGGTCTGCTCGATGCCGGCGAGAATCCCTTCCAACCCCTCGCCACGGGGATGGCCGAAGAGTGCCGTGGCCTCCTTACGGGCCATCAATGCGTTCCGGAAATCGGCAATGGCGCGACCGACCTTGGCGGAATCCAACACACCCCGGGAGGGCCGCACGCCGTCTGGAGGTACCAGCCGGTCTTCGTCATACTCCAGCAATAAGCGCCAGGTGTCGGCGTAGCCGGTGATGAGGTCCAGCACGGACTGGCCGGCATCATCTATTAAGGCCTGGTTTTGCAGGGTGCGGGCAAGCAGGTCCAGGGTTTGCCGCGCTTCCAGCAACCCGCGCTCGGCCAGCCGGGTTTGGTTGAAGCTGTACCCCTGGACCAGATGATCGCGCAGCACCCGCGTAG
>DAHWGZ010000487.1 GCA_027335965.1 Acidiferrobacter sp. | reverse complement strand
GCAATGGCCGCAAGCGCGAGCGCAAGGCTCGTATGCAGCCGTCCGTCCACCGGCAGGTCCCAGGGCTCGCCGGTCATACGCTTGCGCGACAAGCCGACCAGCACGGGTGAGAGCGCCGCGATCCTCGGCAGCGCCCGCAACAGGGCCTGGTTCTCGGCTAAGTCCTTGCCAAAACCAAAACCCGGATCGATCAGGATGCGGCTGCGCGGGATCCCGGCGTCCTGCGCGGCCTGCAGGCGCACCTCGAGATAACAGAGGACCTCGGCCACCACATCCCGCCCGGCCATGCGCGTTCCCATCATGGACGACCCCGCCGGTTCGTGCATCAGACAAACCGGCACCCCGAGGTCGGCCGCCGTCGCCAGGGCCCCCGGCCTCGTCAAGGCGCGTACGTCATTGATGAACGACGCCCCGGCCGCGACCGCCTCGCGCATGACCTGGGGTTCCGAGGTATCGACCGACAGCGGCACGGGAAAGCGCGCCTGCAGGGCCGCGACAACCGGGACCACGCGCGCGCATTCCTCGTCGGGGCTCACCGGCCGTGCCCCGGGGCGCGTTGACTCCCCGCCGACGTCGATAATGTCGGCGCCCGCCTCGAT
>DAHWGZ010000486.1 GCA_027335965.1 Acidiferrobacter sp. | reverse complement strand
GGAAAATGAGCGCGAAGGGAACGATCCACGTCAACACCAGCGCCATCCAGGGCGACGCGTGGCGGACCTTGTACTGGATGCCATGCGCGGCCAGCAGCTTGGCAAGCCGCATGTTGTGCAGCGGAACCGTCGCAAATTGACGGGGCTGTCCGGTCGGACCCCTCAGCTTCAGTGTCCCCGTGATGCGCTGGTCGCTTATGACGGCGTTCTGGACTTCGTCTTTCTGGACATATTCCAGAAACTGGCTGTAGGGGATCGTCTCCCTGGGAACGCCGGCGGCGTTATGCCACATGAGGAACAGCGTGACGAAAAACAGGATATAAAAAATCAGATTGACGTCGGGACGCTGCCAGAAGCTTACGGGTTTTACTGGCTTATTCACCTCGATGTCGGGCTTCTTGTCCGGACCAAGGCCGAATTCCGCGCGAGTCATGTGTCGCTCCCGATAGGCCACGTTGCCGCCGATCCGGCAATGCGGGTACAGTTTCCCATTATACGCGACTCGTACACTACTAGCCGGGCGGTTTGTGTCAATCGTTCGCGCAGCGCATGCGCCCTCCGGGTCTGCGGGACAGGTGGCATGACGCACTCTTTTCCCA
>DAHWGZ010000485.1 GCA_027335965.1 Acidiferrobacter sp. | reverse complement strand
CAGCATGTTGATCTGGCGCGGGGTGTTGTTCAGATGATCGTCGCCACGGATCACGTGCGTGATGTCCATGTCCATGTCGTCTACGACTACCGTGAAGTTGTAGGTCGGCGTGCCATCGCTGCGGGCAATGATGAGGTCGTCGAGCTCATCATTGCGAAACACCACCCGCCCCTTGACGGCGTCGTCCACCACCACCTCGCCTGTGAGCGGGTTCTTGAAGCGCACCACCGCCTCCGGTGACGGCCCGTGGCCGGCCTCGCGACAGCGGCGGTCGTAGCGGGGTTTTTCCTTGCGCGCCATCTGCGCGGCGCGCCGCTCCTCGAGCTCGGCCTTCGTGCATGTGCAGTAATAGGCATGGCCGTGGGTGATGAGTTCCGACAGGACTTCGCGGTACCGATCGAAGCGCCGGGTTTGGTAGAATGGGCCCTCGTCATAGTCGAGGTTCAAAAACGCCATGCCTTCGAGGATCGCGGCCACCGACTCGGGTGTCGAGCGTTCGAGGTCGGTGTCCTCGATACGCAGGACGAAGCGCCCCTGATGCTTGCGGGCAAACAGCCAGGAATAGAGCGCGGTGCGCGCCCCGCCGATGTGCAGATAGCC
>DAHWGZ010000484.1 GCA_027335965.1 Acidiferrobacter sp. | reverse complement strand
ACGATGACCGTCCCGGCGCGACGCGCGGCCTTGACGGCGGTATTCAGCATGGGGTGCATGGCGGCTCCCGGAAAAGGGGAGCATTGTAGCGGGGCGCAGCGACCTGTAAAAGGCGGAGTGAACCCGGCCCATGGCGGCCGGGGCTAGGCGCGGGGGGTTATTTGTCGTGAGTATGCCGGATATCCGTATCATCCTGGTGCGGCCGCAGCACCCTGGCAACATCGGGGCGTGCGCGCGCGCCATGAAAAACATGGGCTTGAAAAACCTCGTGCTGGTGGCCCCGCAGCATTTCCCGGCGGAGGAGGCGGTGGCGCGCGCGGCCGGCGCCGATGATATCCTGGCGGCGGCGGCCATCGTCGCCGATGTCCGTGCCGCGGTCGCCGACTGCGTATTCGTGGCCGCCACCAGCGCCCGCGCGCGCACCATTGTCCTGCCGCGTCTCGATGCCCGGGGGGCGGCCGCGGCCTTATGCGCCCAGGCGCGCTCGGGTCCGGTGGGGCTGTTGTTCGGGGCCGAGCGCACGGGGCTCACCAACGAGGAGGTGGACTATGCCCATGCGCTGGTGCAGATCCCCGTCGACCCGAGCTTTGCCTCGCTGAAC
>DAHWGZ010000483.1 GCA_027335965.1 Acidiferrobacter sp. | reverse complement strand
GACCGCCGCCAGGCGCCACGCCTTAGCGCGAGGCCGCGCCGCGCCCTCGCGCAGCGAGCGGGGGCGGAGCGCTTGCTTGTGCGTCCGCCGGAGGCGCACACCCCGATCGACATTTCAGCCCTTGGAGCCGGTTTCAGAAGTCGGGCACCGCCCCTGAAGGCCCGAACCCCTTGCGAGCGGCAGCGGCGGCCTGCATGAATAGCGGTGCCTTCGGGGTTTTGTTGCATCGCGGCTCCGCATGCGGGTCCGGTAGGCCGCGTATTCCGTGGACCCTCGGCTCACGAAACCGGCGCGGCCATGATCTTGGCGGGCCGCACTAACGGACTTTCCTTACCGGACCCACCTCCGAGGAGCAAGGCGGCTCCGGCAGGCGGACCTCATGGTTCTTGCTGTACTGGTAATCGTGAAAAACATGTTCCGCGGAAAGCAATGCGTAGCTCCCGTCGGCGAGAAGGCGGGTCGTATCCTTCAGGCGATAGGCGTACTGACCACATGTCCATATGGCAAAGTTGCGCATATGGGTACAAAGACAGCTCTTGTCTTTCACCGAGAACGCCTCGTCGTCGCCGCGGACATCCCGTTCGCGCTCATAGGCGTCTATGTA
>DAHWGZ010000482.1 GCA_027335965.1 Acidiferrobacter sp. | reverse complement strand
CGTAATCGACTGGCTCGTGGAGCCGGCGTTCGCCGATATTCCGGCGATGCACCCGGCGATCCATTCGGTGATACCGGCGGATATCAGGCGCTGGCTGCGCGCACCCGGGGACCGGGAGACATGGCGAGGGGTGCGGGACTTGCGTGCGCGCCTTACGAAAACGCGCTACGACCTGATCCTCGATACCCAGGGCCTCGTGAAGAGCGCGCTGGTCGCGCGGCTCGCCCGGGGACCGCTCTACGGCCCGGACCGGCGATCGGCGCGTGAGCCCCTGGCGGCGGCGCTCTATACCCGCGGCCTTGCCATGGACTGGGACCGGCATGCGGTGTGGCGTAACCGCACACTGGGGGCTGGCGCGTTGGGCTACGCGCTTCCTAAGACGGTGCCGGACTATGGGCTTGCCATATCGCCTGCAGACGGCCCCGGCGAGCCCGTGTGCGTGGCCTTCCATGCCAGCAGCCGGGCCTCGAAGCTCTGGCCCCCCGGGCATTGGGTAACGCTCGGGAAGGCGCTTCGCGAGCGCGGCTTTGGCATCCTGCTGCCATCGGGAAACGCCCGCGAGCAGGCGGCCGCCACCGAGATCGCCACGGCGATCGGAGGCGGGGCC
>DAHWGZ010000481.1 GCA_027335965.1 Acidiferrobacter sp. | reverse complement strand
CGGGTCAGTCGCCAGGTGAGCGCGCTTTTCGATGTCGAGGATCCGATCCCGGGACAGTACACGCTCGAGATCTCCTCACCCGGGTTGGACAGGCCGTTGGCGCGGCCCAGTGACTTCGAGCGTTTCGCCGGGTCCCAGATCAAGGTGAAGACCGCGCTGCCCGTGGATGGGCGCCGCAACTTTCGGGGGCGCCTCGTGGGCTTGGTTGATGGGCGTGTGATCCTGGAGGCGGACGAGACGCGTTATGATCTCGCATTCGACAATATCGAGAAGGCGAGACTTGTGCCCGAACTCTGAGGGCGGCTGGAGGCAGTGATGGCGAACGAAATTCTATTGGTGGTCGAGACCGTTTCACGCGAGAAGAATGTCGATCGCGAGATCATCTTTGGGGCGCTCGAGGCGGCCCTGGCGACCGCGACGCGCAAGCGTCACAAGGAAGACATAGACGCCCGCGTCCATATCCACAGGAAAACGGGAGAGTACGATACCTTCCGGCGTTGGCTGGTCGTGCCCGACGAGCAGGAGACCCTCGAGTTTCCGGGGCGCGAGATGCCGCTCGCGCAGGCCCGCGAGCGCCAGGCCGACATCCAGGTGGGGGATTACATCG
>DAHWGZ010000480.1 GCA_027335965.1 Acidiferrobacter sp. | reverse complement strand
CGTAGTCCTTGGGGAGCACCCCCTTCGGGGACACGTTGTCGCGCTCGATGGCGGCCATCGCGTCATCGATAAGGGTCCCGATGGTCGGCTGCGGCGCCTGGGCCTTGAGGTGGGGCCAGCGGGCCTCCTTGGGCACCCAGAAGATTCTGACGGCGCGGTACTCGTCCGGATCCTCGGGATCGGCGCCCTCGGCCGTCTGGGCCTCGAGTACGGCGTGATGGGCCTCGAAGGCATCCGAGATGTATTTGAGGAAAATGAGACCCAAAACGACATGCTTGTATTCGGCCGCATCCATGTTGTTGCGGAGCGCATCGGCAGCAGCCCAGAGTTGGGTCTCGAAACCGATGGGGGTACTACGTGATGTCGCTGTTTCGTTCTGGTCCTTGCGTTTCCGAGCCATATCTCCCCATTTGGCGCCTTGTGGAAGCGCTCAATATTCTTATCGGCCCACTATAGCCCATCTTTTCGCCCGCCGTCCTTAACCGAGCCGCCCCACCAAATCTTCTGCCCTGAGATGCGTATACCGCTTGAGCATCTGCATCGTCTTATGTCCGGTAATCGAGGCCACTTCCATCAGTCTCAAGCCCTTCTCGAACAGCCGTGAGGTGG
>DAHWGZ010000047.1 GCA_027335965.1 Acidiferrobacter sp. | reverse complement strand
CGGCCTGGATGTTTGCGACGCTCTACACGCGCACCATGATCCCGACCTTGATGCACGCCCCCGCGTTCGGCCATTAGCCCGCCCGGATGCCCGCCCCCGGGGCGCCGCGCGGTCTTGGCGCGCGCCCGCGGGGGCAGGGTCTCGCTCGTGACGCGATCCATGGCCGCATGACCACCCGCGAGGACTTGTAGCCCCTGGGCGACGCAGGCCCGCCCCGGGGCGATCGGGCTTGCCCCGCTCGCCGGACGATCCAGCGACCGGGGGCTGCGATGGGGGCTCTTGCTAACAGGGCCGCGCGCGCAGGCGCCCCTTGAGGGGGTCGAAGGCGGGGACCGCGTCATGCCGCGCATGACAGGGCCTGTAGGCCTGGATAAGCGCGCCGCCGGCATTCAAGAGGCGCGCCGGCAAGCACGAAACCGCATCGAGACGGGTGCCGAAAACTCGTGATGAGGAACTGGGAACCGTGGACCTGCGATGCATGCGAAATCTCCCGCGACTGTGAGCAAGGCCCGCGTAGCATAGCGGCTTGCGCAGGCCATGATAGCGGCCGAATGGCGGATGAAAAGGCCCGCGAATCCGTGTTCCCCATCGCCATGTCGCGCGCCATGCCGGGACAATGACCCAACCCGCGATCAGGACGCGGGACACTCACGGATGGCTTGCGCGCCCCGGAATCCGCCGGACCTCATCGCGCGACGGGGACGCGAGGCTGGGGCGCGGGGCCTTAGGCAAGACGCGAATCTAGCGGGCGCCCCCGTCGCCGGCCTCGTCTTGCCGCTTCGCCTCGCTGCGCGCGATCCAGGCCGTGAGCTTGCGGATCCAGAAGGTCGGGAAGGTCGCGACGATGGTGATTATGGTGAGTGCGATCAAAAACGCGATCAGCATGATGGCGGCCCGTTCCCTTCGTGATGAGAAAAGCGCAAGCATGAAGCGTGGAGATTATCGCCCAGACGCGATCGCGATGCCAGCGGCCCGCGCGCGGCAAGCGGCGGGCGAGGGCCGGGTCCGCCCCGATTTCTCTTTCGAGTGAGCCCCTCATAGTATCCCCTGAGGTCATGGCGCGTCGGATCGCGCCCACGAGGTCCCGCGGTCGGGATGGCGCCAAGCACCCGCCCACGGGCGTGCCCCGTCGCCATCCCTCGCGCCATGTCCCTATGTCCCAGAAAGGGCATGCAACGCACGAAACTCGGAGCGCCGCAGGGGGCGATCGGCTGCCATCGCCGTCTGGGTACGGCGTCGCGCGATCACCGCAAGGGCGATGGGCGGCGCCAATCCTCGGCGCGCCGGCATAACCGTCTGGATCGAGCGCACAACCAAGGTTCGACCGTCGCGCATCTGGGGCCCGCGTGCCGCGATGAAACATCCGCCCGAAAGCGATCGTACGGATGAGCCCGCCATCGACCGCTTATCCTACCAAACGCGTCACAACGTTCCACTTATCCTGATTGATCGAGTGCTCATCAGAATCCGCTTCCGCGAACGAGCGGCATCCACGCACCATGCGCACGCCATCCACGATGCGCATGCCTTCTAGGCGTCGCATCCCTTGTAACGACACTCGCCGCCGCGCATGGCGGCGTATCGAAGGAGCGCGTAAACGTGACCAAGCCGACAAGCCGTGTGAATCTACTGAAAAAGCTGGCCCTGCCGATCGCCATCGCGGCCACCCTGTCCGCGTGCGTAAGCGGCGGCACCGGCGCCGGCGCCGGGACGTCGGCAAGCCCCGGGTCTCAATCTTCCGGCAATGGCGCGCCGACGAACACCAGCAGCTCGACGCCCATTACCGGCAGCACCATTCCCATGAGCCAGGCCCTGAATACCCCGGGCGCCGGCACGGGCCAGACCATTTATGTCTCGACCACGGGCTCCAACAGCAATAACGGCCTGTCGCCACAGACCCCTCTGCAGACAATCCAGCAGGCCGTCGACACCGTGCGTCCGGGCGGCACCATAGAGATCATGGGAGGCACCTACGCCGGCGGCATCACCATCAGCAATCCGGGGACGGCGAACGCCTGGATCGTCATGAAGCCTTATCAGAACCAGCAGGTCGTGATCGACGGCGGGTCGGTCATGAACAACCTGTTCTTCACCAACTCGAACAATGCGCCGAGCTACTGGGAAATCAAGGGGTTTACCCTGCGCAGCGCCCTGCAATACGGCGTGCAGATCGATACGCCCGACGTCAAGATCGTCGACAACAACATCTACTACACCAACTACTCGATCGTGAAACTGGTCAGCACGGCGCACAATATCGTCATATGGGGCAACCAGCTTCACGACAACAACCACGCGTCCGCGCAGGCCTATGTATCAAAAGCGGTCGACATGGTGGGCGCCGTCAATGTCCTGGTGGCCCATAACAACGTGTACAACATATCCGACATCGGGCTTTACTGTAAGGGAAACGCGACGGACATCACCTTCGCCGACAACACACTAAACAACATCGGAAGCCGCGGGATCATGCTGGGCCAATCCACGGGCGTCCAGTTCCTGCAGCCGGGGAAGACATACGAGTCCTACAATAGCATCATCAAAAACAACGTCATCACGAACGATCAGAGCGCGTGCTTGGCCGAGTCCTCGTCCTATGATGCCAAGATCTACGATAACTCGTGCTATAACGCCGCCATCGTTCATCATGGCGCCATTTTCCTGTCCAACGAGTCGGCGCTCCATCAGGCCGGGACGAACGTCTATATCCGCAACAATATCATCGAGGACTCTTCGTCGCTCCCGATGGTCGTCATAGCCCACGCCGCCATGACCAACTACGCGACCTTGCACATCAACCACAATATGTACTATGACCCGGCCGGCGTGACGTTCGAGTGGGACGACAAGAACATCTACAACATGCCGTTCAAGACATGGCAGCAGACGACCGGCTATGAAGCGAATAGCATCGTGGCCAATCCCCAGTATGCGAATACCACGCCCGTGGGCGCGGTGATGCCGGTGATTACCGGGAATACTTTGTTGTCCCTGAGCGCTTCGAGCCCGGCGATAAACGCGGGTGTCGTGTTGCCGTCCGTCCAGCACGACATCAATGGCGTGGCGCGGCCGTCCTCGGGCTCCTACGACATGGGGGCCTATCAGTAAAGCCCTCGATCGCGGCAAGCCTTTGGGGGCTTGTCGGGGCACATGCCCGGGGCGGCGTCCAATCGCCCCGGGATCCGGCGAACCGTTTTAGCGTGGGGGTGCAATAACGGGGGAACGCGATTGACGCGTTTGCGTTCACGCAAGGCCTCGGGGCTGTCATGGCGCCGGGGCCATTTTTTTGGATGATGCCACAGAAAGCCGCCGGGGGTTCCAGGAAGTTTGTCCGAAAATTCGCGAGCTTATGGAGCACAGTCTTGCCAATGTGCGAAAAAGGCGGGGCGCGCGAATTTATGCCTTCCTCGAACAATCGGAAATGGCCTGCTATATTGTTTTTGCAGGACTGAAGTCTCGATATGTCGATGCGGGATGGGAGGCGGGGAGAGGCGGCCATGGCCATGGCCGGGTGCTCGGTCGTGGCCATGGCCGCATGGAGACGCGCGGCGGCCGGCGCCTGCAGGCTAGGGCGAGACCGGAAAGGCCGCAGGACCGGGGCGTCTCGATCGATGCTTTCATGAAAACGACTCAAAAATGAACGCGTGATGGCGGTCGGGATCAGGGACCCGGTCTCATCAGGACGCGAGGCTGAATGGTGAGCAGAAAAAAGCCCGACAAAGGCTCGCTCATGGCCCCAGGGAAGGCCCGCATGGCCGTGCTGCTCGGGGGCCTCGCGCTCGCGTTGGGCGCATGGTGGGCCGTGTCGACTCCATCATCGGCGCCCACCCGGCCGCGCCTTGTAGCGGCCCCCGGCAAAAACTTCTATGCGCTCATCTTGAGGCAGGCCGCTCAATTGGCGCCGAATGCGCCCTCTCATGCGACCCCGTTTGCGCGGGCCATGGCCGCGCGCGGCGCCATCCAGGCCGGGCACTTTGCCAGGGCGGATGCCATGATCAAGGCGGTATTGCGCAAAAGCCGCATGGGTCCCTGGACGTTTCAGCCTTTCACGAGCTTCATGGCCGCCTTGGCGGCGCCTGGGGACGCCGAACTCGCGAAGCGCCTCAATGCGTGGGTGGTGGCAAGGCCGGATTCGGCGATAGCCCACCTCGTGCGCGCCAATTACTACTTGAATCTCGGGTGGTGGGTGCGGGGTAATGGATTCGCCGACCATGTGCGCGCGCGCAATCGAAAGACCTTCGGGTTCGCCATGCAGGTGGCGGCCCTGGAGGCCCGCGAGGCCGTGGAGAGCGATCGTCACGACCCCTACGCCTGGGAGGTCTATCTCAGGATTCTCGAGAGCGCCGGCGCCAATGCGGCGCAGAGGGCGGCGTTCCGCAAGGCCATAGGCATCTTCCCGGCTTATTACGCACTGTATCGCATTCGGCTTTCCACGTTGCAACCCAAGTGGCTGGGGACGATTCACGAGATGTACGGGTTCGTGGCGAAGTACGTGGGCAAGACCCCGCCGGGATCGCCGCTCAGGATGCTGTATGCGAGGCTGTACCTGGAGCTTTTGGGGGCCTCCTCGGACGTCTGTGCCGAAAGTCGCGCGCCGCAAATGGATCGTTGCGTGCGGATGGTCGCGCGCGGGGTGATAACGCCGGGCCTGAAGAAGGCGGCGTACGCGGCCCTTGGGCACCGCGCAGGAGTGAGCGGGCTTGCGTATGGCGACGAGGTGGGACGGATATTGTCGGACATGATCATGATGAGCGGCGGAGGGCGCGAGGCGGCGCGCTTCCTGCAGGCGGCGGCCAGGGCCTTGGGGAGCGATACCCAACTTGTGGCCCCTGATACCGCCAAGAACGATTACATGATAGACCGCATGGCGGCGCTCGTGTGGTATGAGCATGGGCAGATGGCGGACGCCAAGACATTGGACGAAAGGGCGCTGTCCGATCTGTCGAACACCCGGTTCGCGCACCGCTATGCCGAGGATGGCGCGCGGGCGGCCATCTACACGGATCTCGCCTCCCTATACAACCGCAATCATGAGTTTCGCCGGGTGGTGGTCTATTCAAAGGCGGCGGCGCGCCTTCTGGGCGGGGAGGGCGCGCGGCCCGGTTATGACGCCGTGGAATGCGCGGCGCTGTTCCGGCTGAAGCTGTATCGGCAAGGGGTCAGGACATGCAGGGCCATCCTGGAGGCCGACGGCAACCTTCAGACGCGCTTTTGGCTGGGACGGATCGAGGATGCCTTGGGGAACGAGAAGGCCGCCGTCCGTGACTATGGGCTCGTGGCGAGCTCGGAGAACGATTATCGGGACTATGCCGCCATCGGGGTTGCGGTGATCTACGACCGCGAAGGCAAATGGCAGGCAAGCCTGAACGCGCTCAACCAATACGGCTACCTGTTCAAAAAGGCGTACGACGATCGCTATGACATGGCGATTGCCTATAACGATCGCTGCTACGACAAGATGGAGCTCGGGAACCTGAAGGGCGCCTTGCGAGACTGCACGTCGTCGCTACGCTACGGAAGCCTCCCGGATGCCTATGCCAAGCAGCAGGAATTGCGGCAAATGCTCGATAAGCCGCACTGAAGGCCCGCGGCCGTGACCGTGCCGCGGGCCTCTATCGAAAAAAACCCACGGGGTGCCGAGCGAGCCCGTCGAGCGAAAGCCGCGACCGAAGTGGGGTGGCGCTTTGGCCCGGCAAGGGAGGTCGCGCCCTCGCGCGGTTGCGGAACACTCAGGGGGCGGCGCGGTCGGGTCTACAGGGGGTCTTGGGCACGATTCGGATCGTCGACCCTGGAGACGATCAGAAACGTCAGCAGCAGCGCGATGGGGATGACGAGCGCGAGGCTGACAAGGCCGGTGCCCAGACCGAGTCCGCCAAACGGCAAGGGCTTGTCGGCCCAATCCGCGAAGGAGGCGCCCACGGGCCGCGTCAGGATATAGGCTATCCAGAAGGCAGCGATTTCATTGAGATCAAAGATCAGGTAGGCCGCGATCGGAATCGCCAGCAAGACGATGAAAAGCAGCGTCGACGTGAGGTAGCCCAAGGTCAGCGTGGAGGCCGTCATGTCGCCGGCGGCGGTACCCAGGGCGAAGGTCGCTACGACCGTCGCCCAATAGAACGCCTCGCGCCGCGGGGTGTGTACCGTATGAATCGACAGGCTCCCTTCCGTAATCCTCCATGCCGTCAATATCCCGATCAAGGCCACGAGAAAGGCCGTGGTCGAAACCGCGTAGGGGACATGAAGGACCACATGGATGACGTCGGCGATCTGCGTGCCGAAGATGCTGACCATGATGACGGCGAACCAGTAATAAGGCGCCGAGTAATGCGGGTGGCGCAGCTGCAGCCAGATCGCGACCATAAACAAGAGCCCGCATCCCATCACGGCGAGGTAGGGGTTCGTATGAAAGACGAGAAAATCGGACACGGCCTCGCCCATGGCGGTTGTCAGCAGCTTGGCGATCCAAAAATAGAGGCTCACTCGGGGTACTTTGAGCCAAGGTTTCTCCGTTCTCGGTGCGCGAGTCGTGGTGGCGTTCATGGATCTCTCTGTTTCTTGACGGATGATCGGCAGGGCTTGCAGCGCCAAGCCCATGGCGGAGGGCAAGAGGCGCCTGGTTGAAGCGGCGTCTAGGGGGAGACTGCCACGGCTCACCTCGTGAATCAATACACCAACGCCTGATAGCCGATGAAGGCGGGCTTTGAGGCCTTTATGCGGTTGCCATCGCGGGTGGCCTTGCTCGCGCCCGATGATCAGGGCAGCCGTTGCGAGGGCCCGCTGCCGAAGCCGCGGGGTCTTCGACGACGAGGCTTTCGCCGCGCGGTGTCAAGCATGAGCATGCGCCCCGGTGGGAATGGCGCGCCCCCGCGTTCCCCCCGGCGCGCCCTTTTTCTCGGAGGGGCGCCCGCGGCAAGGCGGTCTCCCGCCCCGCGCGGGCGAGCCACCCGGGTCGGCTAGCGGAACATCCCCGCAATCCACGCTGCATGGGACATCGCGTACAACGCGGCGCCCGCGAGGCCGCCCACAAAGGTGCCGTTGAGGCGGATGTATTGAAGGTCTTTTCCGACGCTGAGCTCCATTTCTCGCACCATCTTGGCCTCGTCCCAGTTTTTGATGGTCTGGGCGATGTGCGCGGTGATCTGCGCGCGCACATCGTCAACGAATTTGCCGGCCCCGGACAGTACATGTTCATTGATGCTCGTCCGCAGTCCGGCGTCTTCGGAAAGCCGTCTCCCCAGGGTCTCGAGGACGCCGGCAAGGCGCGATGTAAGCCGTGAATCCGTTTCCGACAGGTCACGGCGCAACCAAGCCTTGACCTCTTGAACCAGGCCGCCGACGTAGCCGTGGACCCCCGGATGGCTTAGGACCTGTGCCTTGATTTCGTGCGCGCGCCGGCTGAGTTCAGGATCGATTTGTAAACGTTTGATAAAATCTTCCACCCGCTCGCCATAGGCGACGCGCAAGGGGTGATGGGGGTTTTGTAAGACATCCTGCAGTTCGCTAAGGACGGCGCGCGCCAATCTGTCGGCGACCGAATCGCCGAGGGATTCCAGCGAGGCGAACGTGTCGAGGATCCCCACCATCATGGGATAACCCTGCCGCACATGCTTGACCAACAAATCCGATATGGTCTTTTTCATGTCCTTTCTGGCAAGGAAGTCGCCGATGTTTTGCAGTGTCTGATCGAACAGCTCCTGGTGCCGGCCATCATGGGTAAGAACGGCCAAAACTTGGCCTGCGGATTGGGCGGCATCCCACTGAGTCACTGCGTCCAGGACGAAGGTTTTGAGCGCCGCCTCGAGATTTTTGTCGTCCAGCCAGTCGAGCGCCTCGAGGCCGATTTGCCGAACCGTCAGCAGAAAACTTGCCATCCGTGCCGGGTCGGTCAACCATTGCGCCAAGCGGTCCGCGGGGTCAAAGGCGGCGATTTTTGCCAGAAGGACCGAGGGCTCCAAAAAATGATCCCGCACGAAATGGGCCAGGTTGTCCGCGATCCGATCCTTCTTGCGAGGGATGATGGCCGTATGCGGGATCGCCAAGCCGAAGGGTCGCCGAAAGAGGGCGACGACCGCGAACCAGTCGGCCAGGCCGCCAACGGCGGCCGAGCCCGTCAGCGCCACGACAAGACCCCAGGCGCCGTGTCTGCCCATGTGGTTGGCAATCAGAAAAGCGCTGACCGCGCCGAGCAGCAGCGCCAATGCCCATCCGCGCATGCGCGAGAGTTCGTTTAGCCGCGGGTCCGTCGCGCCTCGCCATGGCCCTACGTTGCCTGTGCCTTCAAGATGCATGTCCGCCCCCTGTTGTGTTTTTTGCGATTGTTCGGTCGGACCCGAGGTCATCTCACCGGACCCGGGTCCTGTCGCCGACTCCTATGTTGGCTGGGTTTCCGGGGCCGTCTTTTTCCCTTCCGCGAAATACGCATCGGCGGCCCATCCTATGGCTTCGGTCAAGGCGGCGGCGGTCGACGCGTTGATGGCGTTCCCGATGGCCGGTATCCACCCGACGAGCCACTGGCTGACAAAGCGTCCCGCCGTCGTTGCCGAAAACGTCAAGAGCAGGTCGGCGGCGCCCGCTTTGGTTATCGTGGCCCCATGCTCCATCCCTATGGCGGTGATCATCGTGGCTTGAATGGGGCCGATTGCGGCGGCGTCAGAGCCGGGGACTTGCGCGAGCCCCGCTCCGATGGCCGCGCAAGCGAGCGAGGCGGTATGGATGATGCCGTGGACTTTCTGGTTCGTTGTGGCCATGGGTGTTCTCCTTTGTGAGGTCTCGTTTTTTGGTGCGGGGCGCCCGGTCCCTGCAAGGAAGCGAGCCCTACCGCCAACGAATCCTAGCGCATAGATGCATGGCATGCAAGTATGCATGATAAGCCTGTATGCGTATTGACACATATTGCGGGCGGATCAATAATTGGCCGAATGAATGGAGGGGTTTGCCCATGAAAAAACCCGAAACCGTCACGTCGATGGCCGCGGTCGTCGGCGCCGTGCTCATACAGATGCGCAAGGATCGCAAGCTGACCCAGGAAGACGTGGGGAAGGAGGCGGGCGTGCGGGCCTCAACCTGGTCCCGCATCGAGGCGGGCTTGAGTCAGCTGTCCACGGAACAGTTGCGCGCCGCCGCGAAGGTCCTGGGAACAACCGCGTCCGCGATCCTGGAGGCGGCTGAGCGTATCGAAGAGGGGCTGCGCGAGGAGGGCGTGACCATTCAGCCCGGCGCGTCTACGGATCCCATCGCAGCCGCGCAGGGCGCCAAGAGCGGGGCGGCCAGGGCCATGCCATCAACTCTGGGCGCCTTGTGCGTGCCGCTGGCGGGCGCGGCCCTCGCGAACCTGATTGCGCCCATGCTCATCAAGAAAATGACAAAGTCCTCGGGGGACAAATAAGGGGGCGCCAGAAGGCGTGGGCCAAAACGGGGGATGAGCCGGTGGCCGTTCCGGGCGGACACGCGACGAGCGGGGCTACGGACCGCCCCGTCGTTTGTATCGCTTGCGCCTCGCCTCGTGCGCGTCGCGTCTTATGGCCGACCGGCCGGGCTTGCCCAAAAGACCCCATCACCAAAGCGGATCATGCCTTTTGCGCGCAATCGCCCGTGGCGCGCTCTTCGTAATACGAATGCGCGTTGCAGATGCCCTCGCGGATCGCATCCCGCAGCGGCTTGGGCCCTTCGACCCTGACCTGATCCCCAAAGGCCTGCAACCACCAGCGAAGCTGCGGGGTGTCTCGCACGGTCGCCACGACCCTCATCCAGCCGTCGGCCGCCTGGCTTACGACCTGATCCCCGGCCAATGGGGTTTCCAGCAGGTGGTCGCCCGTTTCCGAGCGAAAAAGCGCAGCAAGCCTTATCTCCTTGCCCTGCCCGAAATGCGCGGCCCCGCTTCCCACGTACGCATCGAGGTCAAAATCCCGAGGGCATGAGGAAGGCTCCTCGCGCAGAGTGGCCGACTGGATGCGATGCACGGCCAGCAGCATGACGTCCGAGTACTGAAACAGGGTGCACACGAGGTAGGTGACGAGCCCTCGCTGAATGAGGCCCAGGGGGTGCACGGTGTACGACACGGCCTGCGGCGCGCCCCGTTTCTGGTAAAGCACCTCGGCCTGCCGACCATGGAGGAGCGCCTCATAGACGGTATGCGGGACCTCCGCGGACACCGCCGGCGGCATCAAGGGCTGGGTGGGCGGAATCACGCGCACCTTGTCCGCCCACGAACGCTTGCCGGATGCCTTGGGCGGCACGGCAAGGCATGACTTGGCCTCATCGAAGTAGGGCTTCAGTTCCGCCAGCAGGGAACCCGGCAACAGGGTCGGCAGGAAGGTCTCGATCAGGGCGAAGGAAAGCGCCTCCGTCGGGGTGAGTCCCGGCACGCTCAATTGCGGCGCGCGCTCCGGCCAAAACCATTCATACGGCTTCTTATGCTCGTGGGCGCGCAAGGGAAAATGGCCCGAGAGGTTCATGAGGTCGCGTTCAATCGTGCGAACGCTGACGTTGAAGTTCTCCGCGGCCAGT
>DAHWGZ010000479.1 GCA_027335965.1 Acidiferrobacter sp. | reverse complement strand
AAGTCGTTTACGCATTTCATGACAAAAGGTGATTCCCTGGCGGCGGCCGTGTGCGATGTGAGGGATCCGGGGAAACACCCAAGATTGGCTGAACCAGGGAATGTCCCTCTTCGTCTCCGGAACGGGTGAGTGGGCGGCCTGAGGCACCGCGGTATGGGAATGCCAGGACGGTCGGTCGAGTCGCATGCGCCCAGTTCCTTCGTGCCGGCGACCAAATGGCAGGCGCTCAACCCGTACCGCTCGCCAGTACCCCGGGCGGGAGAGGTGTGGCGGCCCTGCCAATTTGCCATATTTCCCAGTTTTTTGGAAGGGTTCCGTGGCGTTTCCGGTGCCCTGCCGACGGCGGCATGAATGGCAGTCTAGCGCCTCGGCGTGCCGATAACCACAGGCCAAGCGGCGTCTTGTAATATGGGGACCAGGGCGCGCGGACGAAGGGTGGGAAAGGGGCCCGGAATTACGGGTCCCCGTGGTGAAGCCCTTGACGCAGCCGCTTACGAACATCCCCACCGGGATGGGTCATAAAGGCCCTCTGCGCGCATCGCGGCGCAGAGCCGCTGTCGTGGGGCGCTGCCGGCGCGTCCATGCGAGGGCGCCTACCCTGGTGGGACC
>DAHWGZ010000478.1 GCA_027335965.1 Acidiferrobacter sp. | reverse complement strand
GGAGTGGACGGGACTCGAACCCGCGACCCCCGGCGTGACAGGCCGGTATTCTAACCAACTGAACTACCACTCCCAACATACACGATGGGGGCGTGATCGATCCGCGATCCCCGTATCCGTTCGCGCCGGAACCCCGCGGACCCACCTTTCGACCCTACCTTCGCACCGACTCAGCAGCACTCCCAGAGACCATCGCCTGTGACGACGCATGGCTCAAGGCCGGAAGCTGATCCCATCTATTAGAGCATGCATCGCAACCTGCTGGCAATCCTTGCGTCCCGGCTTCGCGACGGCCGCCTGCCGATCTCGGGCGTTCCGGCACGCGCCGATCTAAAGATGAGCGATCGTGACCGCACCGCGGTGGCGCTACCCGAAAGAGCGGATGCCCGGGCATGGCTAGATCGTCGACCAATCACCCAAGCCGGGTGTCAGCGAGCGCGTGACGGGCCGCCCTTCACCTCCCGGCTGCGCGCATCTCATCCTTGGCTTCCGACACGAGACTCGCCGAGCCCGACAGTGGGCCGGTGCCGCGCGAAACGGCCGCCCGCGCTGGGCGCGCGGGCGCACCGTCAGGCGCCGGGCCTGGGCGCCGAGGGGCGTGGGCGCGCC
>DAHWGZ010000477.1 GCA_027335965.1 Acidiferrobacter sp. | reverse complement strand
ATCCACAAGGTCCGCGAGGCCAAGGTGGACCAGGCGATCGCGCGCATCACGGGGCTTGCCGCAATCACGGGCCCCATCCGCAAGTTGCGCGTCGAGACATTCGATTAGGAGGCCCATGTCCCGCTATACCGGCATCATCACGCGTTACCGCGATTGGCTCCCGCTCACCGACGGGAGCCGCATCATCACCCTGGGGGAGGGCGACACCCCGCTCATTCGGCTCGAGCGCCTGACGCGCGCGAGCGGCCGGGACGTGGCCTTGTACGTGAAGTTCGAGGGCCTGAACCCGACCGGCTCCTTCAAGGATCGGGGCATGTGTTTCGCGGTCACCAAGGCCGTGGAAGCCGGCTCGCGCGCGCTCATCTGCGCGTCCACCGGCAATACCTCGGCCTCGGCCGCGGCGTACGCGGCACGCGCGGGCCTTGCGGCCTTCGTGCTGATACCGGAAGGCAAGATCGCGCTCGGGAAGCTGAGTCAGGCCGTGATTCACGGGGCGGTGGTGATCCAGATTCAGGGGAATTTCGATGTCGGGATGCGTCTTGTGAAGGAGGTGGCGGCCGAAAGCCCGATCACGCTCGTCAACTCCGTGAACCCCTACCGCCTGCAAGGGC
>DAHWGZ010000476.1 GCA_027335965.1 Acidiferrobacter sp. | reverse complement strand
CTGGCCGGCGTTCAGGAAGACCTTATAGGAAAGGCTGTAGTCGCGCCGGTCGTAGGGTTCGTGCGGCTGTCCACCGGTGCTTGCGGCGCAGGCCGCGGGCCAGGGCGCGACGGTCATGGCCAGGGCCGTGCCGAGCCCGAGCAGCTGGCGCGCGTAGCGCGGGATCATGTCATGCCCAGTAGGCGCCGGGCATAGCGCGCCGCCGTGTGGGGCCGGTTGGCGGCGCGCGCAAGCGCGATCATGCGCCGCAGGATCGCCGGGTCGTGGCGGAGGCCCGCCAAGTGGCGGCCGCCCTCGGCGACGGCCATTGCGACGTCATTGTGGCCCTGCAGGATCTGCAGGGCCGCGAGGAAATAGCGGGTCTCGGCGGTGCGTGTGGCGGCATAGCGTTGCGCCGCGAAATCGAGGCGCGCCGCCTCGCGGGGATGATCGAGGCCGTCGGCGGCATTGGCCGCCAGGGCATAGAGCGCCGCACGGTGCGCGCGGTCGTGGCGGGCGAGGCCGCGATAGATGGCGATCGCCGCGCCCCCGTCGTGAATGGCAACCGCCTCCCGGGCCAGCGCGCGCAGCGCGTGCTGCCCGGCGCCGTGACGTAATTGGCCGATGAGCAG
>DAHWGZ010000475.1 GCA_027335965.1 Acidiferrobacter sp. | reverse complement strand
GCCCGAGCGATACGACCGTTGCCATCATCGAACGGGTGCAAGGTGACGAACCAAAGATGACCAAGCCCGGCCTTGAGTAGCGGCGGTTCGGTCGGCGCACCATTCATCCAGTCGAGGAATCGGCCAGTTTCGGCTTCCAGGCGATCGGCGGGCGGCGCTTCGAAATGGACCCGCTGGCGGCCCGTGGGGCCGGACACCACCTCCATCGGGCCACTGGCATCATCGCGCCAGCCCCCGACCTTGATCCTGGAAAGGCCTGAGTAGCCCGTGGGAAACAGCGCGGCATGCCAGCCGAACAGACGCCCCCGCGACACCGGTGCATGGCAGTTGGCAGTGGCATCGAGCATCATCTTGACCATGCCTTCGACCTGCCGATCTACCGGGGCCAGGGCCCCGATGTCCACGCCCAGCCTGCGGGCGATGGACGAACGCACGGATTCGACATTGAGCACCTCACCTTCGATTTCGCTGGTCTTGACTACGTCCTCGGTGAGCGCTGCAAGGCTCGCCTGATCGCGCAGCGCCATGCCCACGTCGGCCAGGCGCCCCATCAAGAGCCCCTGGGCGCGACTGACCTCCGCCATCGGATCAGCCAACGCCGCCAGGTCGAAGC
>DAHWGZ010000474.1 GCA_027335965.1 Acidiferrobacter sp. | reverse complement strand
CATATTGGAGCAGTCCGGCAGGTTGTTCGTGCCGAACTCCCGCACAAATAGTTGGTAGAGAAAGGCCGCCTCATTGGATGTGCGCCCCGAGGTGTAGAAGATCGCCTCGTCGGGGGATTTCAGTGCCCGCAGATGATCGGCGATGCGCCGAAACGCGGCCTCCCAGGATATCGGGACATACCGATCGCCGGCCGCGTCATAGGCCATGGGCTCGGTCAGCCGCCCCTGGTCTTCCAGAAAATAGTCGTCGTGCTCGGCAAGCCATGACACGGGGTGCTCAGCAAAGAACGCCGCCGTCACCCGCTTGCTGGTCGCCTCCGCCGCCACCGCCTTCACGCCGTTTTCGCAGAACTCGAAGGTCGAGTGGGCGTCCGGGTCCGGCCATGCGCAACCGGGGCAATCGAAGCCTTCCGCCTGGTTGGATTTCAGAAGTAGCGCCGTGCCATCGGCCAGAATCCCCTGGTGTTGCAGGCTGTGCAGGGAGGAGCGCAGGGCCCCCCAGCCTCCGGCCGCTTGCTGGTAAGGGCGGAATTTCACCGTCGACATGGGTCTCCTTAGTCCACAGACCAGTCCTTGGGGGAGGTTCAGGATAGCAGCGCCACCGATCCCCTCACA
>DAHWGZ010000473.1:297-618 GCA_027335965.1 Acidiferrobacter sp. | reverse complement strand
ACCGAACCTGCCGTTTTACGAACATGGTGGACACGGAGAGCTTCGACCCCGCGAGCCGGAAGGCTTCCCGAGCCGTCGCCTCGTCGACACCCTCCATTTCGAAGAGCACCTTGCCGGGCTGAACGCGCGCAACGTAATACTCGACGTTGCCCTTGCCGCTGCCCATGCGGACCTCGAGCGGCTTCTTGCTGATCGGCACATCGGGAAAGACCCGGATCCAGATCTGGCCGCCGCGCTTGACGTAGCGGGCCACGGCGCGGCGCGCCGCTTCGATCTCCCGCGCGGTCATCCGCGCGCGGCTGGTCGCCTTCAAGCCGAAAT
>DAHWGZ010000473.1:0-287 GCA_027335965.1 Acidiferrobacter sp. | reverse complement strand
AGGACACCTCGCTGCCGCGGTGCGCCAGTCCACCATTGCGGCCCTTGAACTGCTTGCGGTACTTGGTGCGTTTGGGTTGCAGCATGTCCGACCGCTCCTAGGCCTGCGCCGGGGCTTCGGCCGGTGCCGCGGTTGGCGCGGTTGGCGCGGTTGGCGCGGCCGGTGCCGCCGCGGCGACATCGGCTTCCTGAACTTCGGCGGTCTCGGTCTTCTCGAACACTTCGCCCTTGAAGATCCAGACCTTCACGCCGATCACTCCGTAGGTCGTCTTGGCCTCCGACAGGCCG
>DAHWGZ010000472.1 GCA_027335965.1 Acidiferrobacter sp. | reverse complement strand
CTGGAAAACGAAGGGGTCGAGTACATCTTCGGGATCCCGGGCGAGGAGAACCTGGGCCTCATGGACGCCTTGCTCGAATCGCGCATACGATTCGTCACCACGCGCCACGAGCAGGGCGCGGCGTTCATGGCCGACGTCTATGGCCGGCTCACCCATCGCGCCGGCGTCTGTCTGGCGACGCTCGGTCCGGGCGCCACCAATCTCGTGACCGGCGTGGCCGACGCCAACATGGATCGTGCCCCGCTCGTGGCCATCGCCGGACAGGCCTCGACGTTGCGTCTGCACAAGGAATCCCATCAGGTCCTGAATCTCGTGAACCTGTTCGCGCCGATCACCAAGTACGCCGTCCAGGTGCTCGAGCCGGATACCGTGACCGAGGTGGTGCGCAAGGCCTTCAAGCTCGCGCAGATCGAGAAGCCCGGGGCCTGCTTCATCGACTTCCCGGAGAACGTGGCCGCGCGCGCCGCCGCGGGCTCCCCTCTCAAGGTGCAGGCGGCCCCGGCGCCCTATCCGGCGGCCTCGCAGGTCGCGGAGGCCGCGAGCGTCATCGCTGCCGCCAACTTTCCCATCATCCTGGCCGGCAACGGCGTGATACGGGGGCGCGGCTGCGATGCGCTC
>DAHWGZ010000471.1 GCA_027335965.1 Acidiferrobacter sp. | reverse complement strand
GGGGGCTACCGTTCCCTCAGGACTTCGTTGGGTCTTTGGAGAGTGCTTACAGGACGCCACGGTACAAGGTTGGGCCATTTCAGAGACTCGCGATCATGGGATTATGGCCAGTGTTTGACAAATGAGGTTGCGCATACAGGGCAGTTGTTGTACAAGCTCACTAGAAGGCGCGGATGGCCAAAAATTCCGACACAGTGGAATCAATGTCGTGGGAATAGAGAGCGCTCAGGGAGTCGGTACGAAGAGTACGAAATAATAAATAATATAATAATAGCCTGAACTTCAGGCCCGGAGGAGGTCTATGAGCACGCCTGTCAGACGCCTATTGATGTCGGCGGTAACGGTGGCAAGTCTGCTGGCGCTCAGCGCGTGCCATCACAAGGCCGCGGCCCAGAGTCCCTCCACAGGTACAACGAGTGCGGCCCCGAGTACGCCCCCCGCAAGCGGCGCGACCTCGGGATCGACAAGCGGTATGGCGGGGAGCGGGGGACATCACGCGTCCGGCACGAAGAAGGGGTCGATGGCCAATGCCTGCGGGGCATCGAACGGTTCTTGAGGGAGGTAGGCGACTGAGAATTTCTTGAGTGGTGATCTGGCAATAACCATAAAGGAACCGGA
>DAHWGZ010000470.1 GCA_027335965.1 Acidiferrobacter sp. | reverse complement strand
GCGACGTGGCCGCGGTTCTGCAAGGGTTGCGCCTGGAGGAGACCTGGGCCGCCGCTGGTCTTGTCAAGGCCATCCATGCCGCATGGCGCGGCCGCGGCCGTACCGACGGGCGCGGCATGGGGTTCACGGCGGCCATGCCATAGCGGCATTGTGCCCTGATCCGCGCTTGTGGGATCGAAACCGCAGGCCGTGGGTCCGAAGGGTGCCGGGCCGGAAGGGGCGCCTTCGGGTGCGGGCATGGCGGGCCGAGGCGCCCGCCCCACGGCGCCTCTTTGCCCTGGGCGGGGTCTGGGAACGACGGGAGGCAGAGCAGACTGGGCTACGTGGCAACAAGGGGGTGATCGTGGCGGTCCTGTGCGTGATGGCGGAGTGGGTCGTGGAGCCGAGCGAGAGGAGCGTCTTTCGGGGGCGGTCAATGATGGGTGCCGCCTGATACCGGGGGAGTGGATGGGCTATATACAGTGGCGGACTGCAAGACGAAGGCCCGCAGAAGTATCCTTGCGTTGTGGTCAAGGACCGTGACGGCGCGCGCTTCGATTTCTGCGGGTGGCAGACCTGGTGCCCAGATGAGCCGGCCCTTCCGTATAATACGAACGTGTTCGACAAGACCCTGGTGGCA
>DAHWGZ010000046.1 GCA_027335965.1 Acidiferrobacter sp. | reverse complement strand
GGCTACTGCGCGGGCTGGTCGTTGCGCACGCTGCTCTCGGAGGGCCTGAACGGGGTGGCGAACAAGGTCGAGGCGAGCCCGCCGAAACATCTTTCGAGCGCCGTCGGCCAGATCGTGAACTTTCTGGGCACCCTGCAGAACGAATGGGCCGGCGCGCAGGCCTTCAGTTCCTTCGACACCTACTTGGCGCCCTTCATACGCAAGGACCGCATGCGCTATGAAGAGGTCCTGCAATGCATCCAGGAACTCATCTACAACCTGAACATCCCTTCGCGCTGGGGGACGCAGACGCCGTTCACCAACCTCACCTTCGACTGGACGTGCCCCGAAGACCTTCGTGATCAAGTGCCGGTCGTGGGCGGCGAGGAGATGCCCTTTACCTACGGTGACCTGGCGCCGGAAATGGCGATGATCAACAAAGCCTACCTCGAGGTCATGGAGACCGGTGACGCCAAGGGACGGGTATTCACGTTCCCGATCCCGACCTACAACATCACCCCCGACTTTGACTGGGAGGGGGAGAACGTCGAACGCCTGTTCTCCCTAACCGCCAAGTACGGCCTGCCTTATTTCCAGAACTTCATGAATTCGGACTTAAAGCCGCATATGGTCCGCTCCATGTGCTGTCGTCTGCAGCTCGACCTCACCGAGCTCCTGAAACGCGGCAATGGCCTGTTCGGATCGGCCGAACAGACCGGCTCGCTCGGGGTCGTCACGGTCAATTGCGCGCGGCTTGGCTATTTGCATCGCGGCGACGAGGCGGGGCTCATCACCCATCTCGACCGGCTGCTGGAACTCGCGCGCACGAGCCTCGAGATCAAGCGCAAGACCATACAGACCTACATGGATCAGGGGCTGTTTCCGTACACGAAACGCTATCTGGGCACGCTGCGCAACCACTTCTCGACCATAGGCGTCAACGGAATCAACGAAATGGTGCGCAACTTCTCGGCGGGCGCCATCGACATCACCGACGCCGCCGGCCACGCGCAGGCCTGCCGCCTGCTCGATCACGTGCGCGCGCGGCTCGCCGGTTTCCAGGAGCAGACCGGCCATCTCTACAACCTCGAGGCCTCGCCCGCCGAGGGCGCGACCTACCGGTTCGCGCGCGCCGACCGCAAACGCTTTCCCGGGATCCTGCAGGCCGGGACCGCCGACCGCCCCTACTATACGAACTCGTCGCAGTTGCCGGTCGGCTTCACCGAAGACCCCTTCGAGGCCTTGGAGCGCCAGGAGGATCTCCAGCGGCGCTACACGGGGGGCACGGTGCTGCACCTCTACATGAACGAACGGCTGTCTAGCGCATCGGTGGCGCGTGACCTCGTGCGGCGCGCCTTGACGCGCTTTCGCCTGCCCTACATCACCATCACACCGACATTTTCGATATGCCCGCGCCATGGCTATCTCGCGGGCGAACATGTCTTTTGCCCGACCTGCGACGAAGAGGCGTGGGCGCGGCGGCGGGCCCTGGCACAGGGCGAATGAAGCAAGGAGGAGGAGTATGGACGGAATCTCGAGCGACAAGGAAGGATCGGGCGGCGGACTGCGCCCGGAGGAACGGCAGGTCTGCGAGGTCTGGACGCGGGTGATGGGCTACCATCGGCCCGTGGCCTCGTTCAACGAAGGCAAGAAGGGCGAGCACCAGGAGCGTCAGTTCTTCGTGGAGACCAGACTGTCGGCGTGAATCTGCGTCTAGGCGGCCTCGTGCCCTGGAGTAGCGTCGATTATCCGGGACATCAGGCCGCCGTCTTGTTCGTGATCGGCTGTCCGTGGCGCTGCTCGTATTGCCACAATAGCCATCTCTGGACCGGCGAACCGGGCCTCTCGTGGCCCGTGGTGCGCGGATTTCTCGAGACCCGCGTGGGTCTGCTGGATGCGGTGGTCATAAGCGGCGGCGAGCCATTGGCCCAAGCCGCGGCGGTCCGCGAGGCGCTCGCGGAGATCCGCACGCTCGGGTTTGCGACCGCCCTGCACACCGCCGGCGTGTCGCCGCGGCGCCTGCAGGCCATGCTCGACGATCTCGACTGGATCGGGCTCGACGTCAAGGGGCCATTCTCCCGCTATGGCGCGATCACCGCGCGCGACGAGAGCGGCGTTATGGCGCGCGCATCGGTCGAGTGTGTATTGCGCAGCGGAAAGGCCCACGAGCTACGCACCACCGTCCACCCGGAACTGTTGTCCGGTGACGATCTTCTAACCATGCTAAGGGAGCTCGTCGCCCTGGGCGCGCCCTCGGTGACGCTGAAGAACTTCCGTCCCATGGGCTGCCCCGACCCACGGCTTGCGGCGAGCTATCGCCCGTGGCTCACGCCGCGGCTTGCCGCCGAACTGCGCGCGATCATGCCGGGCGTGGTGCTGCCCGAGGGCTAGTCACCCAACACCGCTCCGCCGGACTTGCTCGACCAGGGACGGACGCGATCGAAGCGGGCTTCCTGCCTCGCTCACGCCGGTTTCACGCGCACCTCACGGGGCCCCCCAGGGCCTACCTCTCCACGGGCGAAAACCGCAGAACGCGCGGCCAGATTCGTGATGGTCGGCAGCCGTGGCCACGGTCGTGGGCCGCCAGGCTCTCTCGCGCAATGGCAGGAAACCGTCGCGCGAGGCCTGTCGTGAGCGTGCGCAGACCGTCACCACGCACGCTGGCAATACGCGCGGGGCGGAGTTTTGCCTGGCATCGATTCGCCGAGCCTTCGACCTTGCAAGCCAGAGACAGGGTCATGACGTCGCCGCCCGCCCGCCGCACGCTCATCGGGAAAAAGCCGACCTTCGCGCTCCCCGCAGCGCCCTGTTTGCGCCGACACACCGAGCCTTCGGCCGCTCCACGGATCGGAACGAGCGCACGAGACATATCCCCACCGCATGGGGTCGCGCACCTGCGCGCCATCGCGCGGTGAGCCGTTAGAAACCCTGAACGCCCAGCACCGCGGCGGCAGCCACGATCAGGGCGAGCGCCAGCAATACCGCGTGACCCCGCAGCAACATGAGGCGCGTGGCCTCGCCTGCGCGCGCGCCGCGCTCGCGCAGGCGGCGATGCAGGACCGCCGGCTCGAGCACGAACAGCAGAAGCATGAAGAGCGCCCAGAACGCGACCATGCCATCGAGCCATAGGCCATGGACGCCCGCCATGAGCCCCGCGAGGTGCAGTCGCGCCAGCATATCGCCACCCGAGGCCCCCACCAGCAGCACCAGGACCCGCGCCTGCAGGCCGAATCGCCGCTCGATCTCGAGGAACGCCGGGATGCGTTGGGCGGGTGGCAGCCGCGTCAGAGCCGGAAGCACCACGGTGGTGACGAACGCCAGGCCACCGATCCACACAATCACGGACAGGACATGCGCGACAAGCAGCATGGGCAGGATCGGAAGGCCGGTCATGGCGACGGCTCGCGGCGCGTGGTGGCGAGCATCGCGGCATAACGGGCCGCCCAGGGGAGCAAGGCGGCGATCGCGACCGGGGCGGCGAACACGCTCGGATCATAAGGGACGAGCCGGTCGAGCGCCGGGATTGCGGCGGCGATGCGCAAGACCGCCGCGGCCTCGACGCCAAGGAGGGCGACCCAGCTCAAGGCATCGCTGGCCAATGGGCGGCCGGAGTGGCCGCGCGTGACGCGCGTGGCCATGGCGATGACGAGGCTCAGGGCAAAGCCGATCCCGAGGGCATGGAGCGGACCGCGTCCCAGCGCCTGGCGGCCCCAGGCGAGCCCGGCATCGCTTGCGGCATAGAGCGCAAAGCCCACCCCCAGCCACGCATAGCCGGCATACAAAAGCAGGAGCAGGCCGTGACGCATGACATCCCGCCGAAACCACAGGACCAGGTGATACCAGGCGACCGCGGCGATGGCGAGATCGAGCCCGGCTTGCGCGGCGCGCCAGTCAAGGCTCGCGAGCAGCGCGTGGCCGGCCGTCGCGGCCAGAAAGATCATCGGGACCTTGGGGTTGGCGGGGGGGCGCCGGTAGCCGGCGAGGACCGAGGCCGTGAAAAACGGGATCATGCGGTAACTGACCCCAAAGAGGGTGGGTATGAGGAAGCCAAAGAGGCCGACGCGGATCGCGATCAAGGGCGACACCGGCGATCCGCGCCAGAGCGCGGCGGCATAGAGCAGGAGGCCCGCGACCTCGGCTGCGAGCGTCCAGAGAAAGACCGGCACCCCGCGGCGCGCCGGCGCGCGCGCCCGGCGATAGACGGCGACCAGCGCCGTGACGAGGCGCGCATCACCCAAGGCCATGGTCAGCGCGCCGAACACCACCGCGCGATCCCCAAGGACAAGGCCCGCATACACCAGGGCGAGACCTGCGGCGCGCAGCGCGAAGGCATTGCGGTAGGCGCGGCGGGCGGGCGGCGTGGTCTGCATCCACCGCGGGAAGGTGGTGGCGAGAAAGCCGAACACGAAGAACGGGAAGACCCCGTAGATCATCAAGAAGCCATGCAAGGCGACCGGCGAGATCGGCAGGACCGGCAGGGCATAAGCGCCAGCGAAGGCCCCGAGCAGCCACAGGGCCCAAAGGATCAGGGCCACCAGGATCTGCGCGAGCCCGCCCAGAAAATACGCGATGTGGGGCGCGTCAAAGAGTCGCATGGGGCAGGACATGGGCGGCACCATGCGCGAGGCGCCTGTAGAAGACAAGCGCCATGGCGAGATTGGCGCCGAGCGCCACGCCGTCGGCCATCCACGCCGCGCCCGCGGCCTCGCCGAACGCGCGCGGCCAGCCGATCGCCGCGAGACCCAGCCCAAGGGCGGCCGCATGGACGATGGCGTGGCGCCCGATGGCGCGTTCGCCGATCACGGACGCCATCAGCACCTGCGGGGCGCCCGGCTGGCGCTGGAGGTGGAGCCATATGAGGAAGGGCGCGATCTTGTAGAGCATGCCATCGATCAGCGAGACCGCGGCACCGGCAATGGCAAGAAACCCAAAGAGGAGCGGCGCCTTGAGTCCCGTCACGACATGCGCGGCCATGAGTCCGCCCACCACGGCCGCCCCCATCATGCCGGCGAGCCCCATGGACCAGAAAATGACCATGGCATCGGCCCGCCGGCGGCTCCGCGTCGCAAGACGATGCGCGGCGCGCGCGGCGGTGGTGGCGACCACGAGCGCGAGGGCGATGCGCGGCGCGGCGCGCATCGCGCCGTCCGCCCAGGTATTGGCGGCGAGCATCGCCAGCAGGAGGCCAAGGACGAGCGGCCCAAGACCGAGGGATGCGCGCGCGGACCACGGCTGCACCCCCTGAAACATCGGCAAGACCTGAGCGGCGATGGCCGCCCACAACACGAAGGTGCCACCGACAAGCGCCCACAACGGATGGGTGTCGAGCAGCCCCACGGACAGGGGCGCGCCGGTGGCGTGCTCGCTCGCCAAAACGAGGCCCAAAGCCAGCGCGACGCCCAGCATGAGGATGGCGTAAAGCATGGGGGTCAAGGTCTTCTGGCTCGGCAATCGCCATAAGACCGCGCCCGCCGACGCCGTGAAGACCACCGCCGGGAGCGCGAGCGCGATGGCGGCAAGGACAAAGAGCGGCGCCTCACCCTGAAGAAAGGCCGCGGCCAGCAATGCGGCGCCCACGGCCAGACCCCAGCGGATGACGGGCATGAGCACGGTCGCGTAGGGCAGCGCGGCTCCCGCCACCACGGGGACCAGCTGAAACACGGCGGCGGTGACGGTCATCGTCAGAAAGCCTATGGTCACGAGATGGGTGGCGGCCAGGAGGCCCGGGGTATAGCGATCGGCCCAGACGCGGGGGCCGGCGGCCATCAACACGGCCCCGGATGCCGCCAGGAACCAGGGCGCGAGCAGAAAGGATCGCAGGACCAGCATGAGCGGCGGGGCCTCGTCGAAGGCAAGCCCCCGGGCATTCATGGCGCGGCCGGCACGCTACGTGTGATGACGACATCATAGACACAGTCCTCGCCACGCGGCACGGCCACCGACTCGTAGACAAAGCCGCGCTCGGCGAGCAGCCCAAACAGCGGATAGGGCTGGCGGGGCAGGCGCACGCGCACCTGTTCCCCGGGACGCAACGCGGTGGCCGCCTGCAGGGCCACCTGGAGCGGTTCCGGGGGCTCGAGCTCGCTGGCATCGATAAAAGGTTTAGCCATGGATGACCGGCGCCTCCCTCATGATGGCGAGCAGATCCTCGGCGCGATCTTGAAGCCAGGCATCGCTCATCGGATAGAGGACGTTCTCCTCTTTCAAATGGTGCTGCGACACGAGCACCGTCAGGGTGTCGAAGAGCGCGCGGCATTCGGCGCCTCGCCCATCCTGTCCCGAGGCCAGAAGGTTGCGGATGGCGTCGTGCTCCTGGCGCATGACCACGAGCGGCCCCCCGGGCCCGGCGCGTTGCGCGAACTCCGGAAACAGCACCCGCTCCTCGATCTCCAGATGGTGCGCCATGGCCTCGCGAAAGCGCGCGAACGTCGCGGCGCCTCGCGGCGTCCCGCAGGCATTGTCCGCGTCCTCCATGAGCTGGTCCAGCTCGCGGTGCTGGGCCCCCAAAAAGTTCGCCAATCCTCCATTCGACACGGCCTGCTCCTTTTTGAACAATCGACGCCGTCATTGTCGGGAGCGGGCGCAAAAATGCCATTGCCCTAGGTCAAGACCAAGGGAGTGGTCGAGCGGCGGGGGACGAGCCGGCCCAGCCCGCGCGTTGCGGCGACGCAGACGCGCCTGGTGTGTCATCATGCCTGGCGATCGTGAGGCCCACGCCATGCGCGCGACGCCTGCCGCGCCCGGAAGAACGGTGGCCCGGATGAGGCCATGGGCCATGCCCGAAGCCCGGGATCATCCGCCGCGAGGGCCTCTCGACCGGCCGCGATGCGAGCAAACCCGGCCCGCGGATGCCCGGGGAATCACTATAATCGCAGGCATGTGCTCAGGTCCCGGGCGGCTTTCTCGAGACCCTCGAGCCGCCGCATGGGGCTTGGCGGGGCGTCCGGTCTTCCGGAAAGGCGGGGGCCAGCGGGGCTCGTGGGGAATTTGGCCAAAGTGGAGCACGAATAATCATGCATGAAATCATCTGCCCGCACTGCAAGAAGGCATTTACGATCGACGAGGCCGGATACGCGGACATCCTAAAGCAGGTGCGGGATCGCGACTTCGAGCAGCAGTTGCACGAACGGCTGGAGCTTGCCGAGCAGGAGAAGCGCAACGCGGTCGAGCTTGCCGAGACCAGGGCCGCCGGCGAATGGCAGAGGACGGCCGCCGGGAAGGATGCCGAAATCCAGGAACTGAAGGCCAGGCTCGACGCCAATGGAGTGGCGCAAAGGCTCGCCGTGGCGGAGGCCCTGAGCGCCGTGGAAAAAGAGCGCGACGCGCTCGTGAACGATCTCGCCCAGGCAAAACAGGACCAAAAGGCCGCTTCCGAGCTCGCCGCGGCCAGACTGGCGCACGAGTTACAGAAGGCCGCGACCCCCAAGGACGCGGAGATCCAGGGCCTGAAGGCCAAGCTCGACGCCATCGAGATCGCGCGGGCGCTTGCCATCACCGAGGCGGTCACCGCGGTCGAGAAGGAGCGCGACGAACTGAAAGGCCATCTTGAGCGGGCGGAACTCGAGAAGCGGCTCGCGGAAAAGTCGCTCGAGGACAAATACCTGACCCAGATCCGGGATCGCGAAGACACGATCGAGCGCCTCCGGGACATGAAGGCCCGCCTGTCGACCAAGATGGTGGGAGAGACCCTCGAGCAGCACTGCGAGACCGAATTTAACCGCATTCGCGCGACGGCCTTCCCGAGGGCCTATTTCGAGAAAGACAACGACGCGCGTGGCGGCAGCAAGGGCGACTACATCTTTCGCGACATGGACGAATCGGGCATCGAGATCGTCTCGATCATGTTCGAGATGAAAAACGAGAGCGATCATACCGCGACGAAGAGCAAGAACGAGGACTTCCTGAAGGAACTCGATAAGGACCGCACCGAAAAGGGGTGCGAGTACGCCGTCCTGGTTTCCCTCCTCGAACCCGAAAGCGAGCTGTACAACACCGGGATCGTCGACGTGTTTCACCGTTACCCGAAGACGTACGTCGTCCGGCCCCAGTTCTTTCTCCCCATCATCACGCTGCTACGAAACGCCGCGATGAACGCGCTCGCGTACAAGTCGGAGCTGGCCCTCGTCAAGGCCCAGACCATCGACATCACGAACTTCGAAAGCGAGCTCGACACGTTCAAGACCGCGTTCGCCAAGAACTATGATCTCGCCTCCAGGCGCTTCCAAACCGCGATCGACGAGATCGACAAGTCGATCGATCACCTGCAGAAAACCAAGGAGGCCTTGCTCGGCACCGACCGCAACCTCCGCCTCGCGAACGACAAGGCGCAGGACGTGACGATCAAGAAACTGGCCCGCGGCAACCCGACGATGGCGGCCAAGTTCGCCGAGCTCAAGGATCGTGGCCCTTCCGATGCGGGTTGAGCCCCAGGCGCAACAAACGCCTCGGGCCCCAATCCGAGCAAGGGTCGCGCGGCGGCGGCCGCGAGGCCGGGGTCCTCGGCACCCATGAGGCGCGGGTCGCGGGGCGATTTCCCATCGCCGCCCCCGCGCGCGGCGGCGGGCGGGCCAGGCGGGGGCGTGTCGCCGGCGGGCGCCCAAAGAGGCACGGCGGCCCTGATTATTTCCGGAAACGCGCCGAAACTGGCGTATATCGTATCCCAAAAGATATAAACACGCGCCTCAAAGGGGATAAGGCGTTCCCTGGCCCGCGAGCGGAGAGTAGACTTACGTCCCGTCCATGGGAGACCTTGATACTAATCAAAAGTAGCTTATCCTTATAGACCTTGGCGATTGCCTTCTGGACCGGCACGGCCGACCGGAGACGCCTCACCAAAAAGAGGATGACACAACGCATGGCGGTTACGAGCTTCGAGAGCAGCCTGAGACAGCGGTGTTCGAACTGCAGCCTGCGGGAAATCTGTCTCCCCCTGGGCCTAGACGCCGAAGAGCTCGGAAGACTCGACGAACTCGTGAAACGGCGGCGGCGGGTGTTTGCCGGACAACACCTGTTCCGCGCGGGCGACCCCCTGCAGGCCTTGGCCGCGGTCCGCACCGGATTCTTCAAGATCTACGAGGTGAGCGCCGGCGGTCACGAGCAGATCACGGCATTCCCCATGGAAGGAGAGCTCATGGGGCTCGACGCCATCAGCGCGGACGTGCATCGCGGCAATGCCTTGGCCCTCGAAGACAGCGAAGTCTGCGAGATCCCGTTTGCCAAGCTCGAGGGCCTGCTGTCCGACCTGCCGCGCCTGCAGCATCAGTTCCACAAGCTTTTGAGTGGCGCGATCGGAAACGACCATGGCCTCATGATGGTGCTGGGGACCATGACCGCCGAACTCAAGGTAGCGGCTTTTCTGCTCAATCTTGCCGACCGCCTGGAGGCCCGCGGTCAACCCCGCGCGGTCATCCATCTCCCCATGTCCCGCGAGGAGATCGGCAACTACCTTGGCCTGAAGCTCGAGACGGTAAGCCGCATGTTTTCCAAACTGCGTGACGACGGACTCATCGTGACCGAGGGTCGCAAGACCGAGATCCGCAACTATACGGCCTTGAAGGACCTCTGCCTTCAAGGGCCGGCGCACGCCTAGCGCCGGGGCCCCTTCCGGGGGCTCGAGGCCATCCCGCCCGCGACCCACCTGAGGCCGCGGGCGCATCCATCCATCCCCTCTCTGTTCGCCGCGGGCCCCGCCGGGGCCGCTGCCCGGGTCGGCGGCGCGCCTCGGGAATTTTGTCGCCTTGCGCGCGCGATCCCTACGCCGCGAGTCCGAGCGACCAAAGTTCGACGGACCTTCGGTGGATGACGCGCGGGCGAGCGGGGCCGTATAACGGCACAGCACGGTCCGTATACGCGGCCCGCGCAAGACGGTCTACGACAGGAGGTCTTTCATTATGCCATTGAAGGCAAGAATCGCAGGCGCCCTGCTGGCGTGCGCCGTTTTATCCGCCTGCCAAGGAAGCGGAAGCGGCAGCAGCGCGTCGTCCTCGGGCGCATCCCCGAGCGCCGGGGCGCCCATGCCCACGGGTCTTCAGCAATGCCAGGCGGTGTCCGTGCAGCCCGTGGCGACGGCCATTCCCACGAGCCCCACCAACGCGCCGACGAGCGGGACGGTGCAGGCATCACTCGTCCTCGTGCCCTCCGGCGCCCACAGCCTCGGGTACTATGTGCGCGATCCATGGACCGGGGCCTTGGTGGACCGGGGCTATGTGCCGACGGGACAGGGACCCGATGCCGTGGCGGTGAGCGCTGACCGCTACGTGTATGTGGCGAACGGCAAGGATGGCACGGTGTCGGCCTATGCCTGGGACAGCCAGACCGACCGGCTGACGTCCCTGGGGGCGGCGATCGCGAGCGGCGAGACCCCCTCCTCGCTTGCGGTGGTGGGCGCGAATCTCTATGCGCTGAACACCGGCAATGACACCATCACGACCTTTGCCATCGGCCCCAACGGCGCATTGAGCCTGATCGGCACCGCAAGCCCCAGCGCCCCCCTCACAAGCCTCGTGGCCGGTCCCGCCACCCTCTATGGGCTTGGCGCCGATGGCATCACCACCTTCAGCGTCGGCAGCGGGGCGCCCGCCCCGCTGTCCACCACCGCCTTGAGCGGCATCGTCGCCGGGGCCGCCGATGGCGCCGGGAATCTGTATGTGCT
>DAHWGZ010000469.1 GCA_027335965.1 Acidiferrobacter sp. | reverse complement strand
CGCCTATGCGTTCGCTCGTCTCCTGTCACGCCATCCCCTTCATCACATCCGCCCTTGCACCCGCGCCTTGCCATGACGACTTTGCCTGCCCGCACCCCGTTAAGTCCATAGGGCCCCACGGAAGTTCCGTACGCCGGACCGAGCCATGGCGAGATTGTGCCAAGCCCGCCGCCGCACCGGTCTCCGACCAAGGCCGCCCCCTCCATTATCCCAGTTGCAAGGCCCGCAGAACTAGCGTAGCGTATCCCCATTGCAGCTGCTCTTTAGGACGTTACACGAACGGACGTTACACGAAGTTTCACTCGGCAATTTCCCGTATATCTCCTTCGATCCTGCAATTATACCCGGATAACGGGGATCAGTTCTTCATACACATCGAGGCAATACCAGAATGGCAACAGGAACAGTGAAGTGGTTCAATGAAGCGAAGGGTTTCGGTTTCATTTCCCCCTCGGACGGAAGCGCGGACGTATTCGTGCATTTCTCGGCTATCAGCGGCTCGGGCTTCAAGACCCTTGCCGAAGGCCAGGCCGTGACCTACCAGGTCGAGAAGGGACCGAAGGGTCTTCAGGCCACTCAGGTCACACCGGCCTAAGCCCGAAAAAGGCTTAAGACCTG
>DAHWGZ010000468.1 GCA_027335965.1 Acidiferrobacter sp. | reverse complement strand
TTCGCCGGCGGGGAAACCTCCTGGGGCCATACATGACAGTCGAGCAAACTAGGGAGCTGGCTGAGGCCGTCCCCAGGTGCCTAGTGCTGCACGGCCACCTGGGGGATGTGGTGATTGCGCGCGCGATCCTGGAGGCCGCTGAACAGGGCGTGCCGGTCGCGGATGTGTGGTTCAAGAAAGGTACAGCATAGCACCATGCTGTTATGTTACAGGCCTTCCAAGCAGGTTGACATATCGGACGGGCCTGCTATCCTGGCAGGTAGACATAAAAAAGGCCCCGAATCGGTCGGGGCCTTTCCTGAATCACCAGGCTATCGTGGAGCGCTGGCATGACTGAAATCATAGCAGAAAACCCCGGATCTACAAGTACCACAAGTGCCAGTCTTGACGAGTGGCTGGCGGGTGGGGGCAGCCTCCAAGATTGGCTGGCGGCCGAGGAGCAGCGCATGGACGCGGAGGCCGCCAAGGTCCACGAGCCACTTTTCACCAGCGCGCAGCGCGTGCGGATGGGCAAGTGGAGCCTAGACAAAAAACTCCGGCAAGCCACCACGAACCTAACAAAAATTCAGAGCCAAATGCGGCACGGGGTTGCGCGCGGAGCGGCGACGCCCCGCCTGCGGC
>DAHWGZ010000467.1:324-623 GCA_027335965.1 Acidiferrobacter sp. | reverse complement strand
TTGATGAAAACCGCCGTGAGCTCACGCTCCTGGAGGCGAACGGCCACGATGTTCTCGCCTTTGCTGATTTCAGCGCGTAGCCTGCGCGGTTTGCGTGATACCGGGCAGCGGCCATCGGAGGAAACGAACATCATGGCCCCTGGCCATCAGCAGAGCACGCGCATGAATACGCCATTTCCCGAGGGGGTCTGTACCGGCGAGAGCTCGGACCGAGGCCGCCCGCGGGTCTGACTGGTGGTGGAATCAACCCTCTGGGATAATCGTCCGGTCCACGCCTTCTACGAACATCAGTCGGCGCT
>DAHWGZ010000467.1:0-314 GCA_027335965.1 Acidiferrobacter sp. | reverse complement strand
AGCGCAAGGCCTTGGCATGCTCGGGCGACGCGTACCATCGGCGTATGTGCGCCATGGGCGGCAATGGATGCGGCCCATGCTCCCGATACCGGGCCGCCGCATCTTGATCCAGGAATGCGACCTCAGAGAGGACGAATGCCGGCATGGGCCGTTCCCCCGGGGACCAACCGACAAAAGAGCGGACGCGCGATGGGTGCGCCATTCCTTCCCACCCTGAACGGTGCGGATTTCCGCGCGTCTTGCTGGATGGGATGGCGATACCTGGTGCGCATCAGCGCCGCAGGGTCTTTGCGGGACGAAACGGTCCTACCGGC
>DAHWGZ010000466.1 GCA_027335965.1 Acidiferrobacter sp. | reverse complement strand
TAACGCCATTTCCAGGATCTCCGGGGAGCGAAAACCGTACGATCTTCTGATGGTCAGTTTGGCCTTGGTGTTCAGGCCCTCCACAATGCCATTTGAGATGCGGCCTTTAGCCTTAAACCAGTTCAAGATGAGCGGGCGGTGACGCCGGCACATGCGCGCGATCTTCTTCATGGGCTCAATGCGGGAGCGCAACGCGGTCGTGCACCAGGCATCCAGGAACTTGCCGGCCCAGGTTGGGGACTGGTAGGTCCAGAACTGCTGGAAGTCTTCCTTCAGCAGATAGGCGCGGACGCTTTTCAGGTTATAGCGCAGCAGCTCTTTGAGGCGCCCCTTCTGAGGGGTGGTCAGGTTCTCGGAGCGCTTCAAGAGGCACCAGCGGGATTTCTTCAAGCGTGCGCCGGCTCTCGTATGCGCGACGGGACATCCAAGTCGCCCCGGGGCCATGCGGCCCACAATGTCGCGCCTTCGGTCTCGGCACATCACTCATGATCTCACAGCGAAGCTCCGAGATGCCGCTCCCAAGAGGGGTTGTCCACGGCCGTCCTGCGGGCGAGCCGTGCACTTTTCCGGCGCACGAGAGGCTCGCCCACAATCACTGCACGACGTACCGACATTGCGGGCGG
>DAHWGZ010000465.1 GCA_027335965.1 Acidiferrobacter sp. | reverse complement strand
ACCGTCAAACGCCTTCGCCGCAGACCTCTACGGGCGCGGTGGCGAGGCCCTCGCTCTATTGTAAGGATTCCGGCCATACGGCCGGCAATGTCGACCGCTGGCCGGAAAGCTGGGCGGCCTTCCCAGACCTTGACGTGCCCGTCGGCGCGCGGATCGTGGCGGAGTTCACGCCTTTTCTTCTTGCCGTGATCGCCGAACAACGGACCAAGAAAACGGTGAAGAAGACCGCCGGTTATCTCTGGATCTTGGGCGGGGAGATTATTCATCGGACCCACTTCGACGAGCGCGACCGGCGACTATCCGGTCGCGCGCTCCTCCTTAAATACGTTCACGAGCGCGGCGGCCCGCTGTGGAATCATGCACGCTATGAGCGCGAGCATGGGGCCTACGATACCGTTTGCGCCCGTCTTCACCGGTTCCTGATGGATACTGAGCCCTGAATGGCACCCGCGAATTCCGCTGAAGAGCCCCTTTTTAACGGGGCAAATGCCCATTGATCCCGTAAGCAATCAGAGGGTGCGAGGCGACATCGGCAATCAGACCTTGGCGGTCATGGCGAACATAAAAATCGTTCTGGCCTATTCGGGGTTTTCCATGCATAACATTGTGCAATGCCGGGTCTA
>DAHWGZ010000464.1 GCA_027335965.1 Acidiferrobacter sp. | reverse complement strand
GTGTTTTACGCATGATGTTTTTCCTCATTGTCGAACTTTGTCATTGCCAAGGCGCTCTGGGTGGCCAGTGGCTCATTTGGTTACCTACGGTTTCCCGAGGCGCCTCTTCATGGCGTCTCGCCCCCTGAAGCGGTCTCGCCGAGACGCAAACCGCCAGGGCTGTTTCGATTTCCTCCCCAAACGGCAGCACCTCGCGGCAAGTACGAATCTTGCTTGCTAATGCACACTGCCGTGTGCGCCTCGTGCAATAATCGTTCCGGAGGCACGTTGCCGTGGGCGAGGAGGGGCTTGAGTCGCGGCGAGGGGCCTGTTTTGATGGCCGCCGTCGCCGTGATGGCTCAAGCACCGCTCTACGAAGGGGCGCGCTGGCGCGTGCGGGGCCCCTTAAGGCATGCATCGGTACCGCGGCCGCGAGCCCCTGGGCCAAAGGGTGCCGCGGAACCGGGCCGTATGGGCATTTCTGGTGCACCGATGGATGACATTGCCCCAAATAGGACGCTGGCCTGACGGCTCGAGCATAGGCCTCCGTCCCAGGTCTTCCGCAAGCGCGCCGTCGCCTCGGGCGGAAAAGGGCATGGGGCCCGACTGTAAGGCCCGTGGGGGCGTGGGGTGCCGTCGGACATG
>DAHWGZ010000463.1 GCA_027335965.1 Acidiferrobacter sp. | reverse complement strand
AGGGTCGCGAGCAGGGCGAGCCCGGCAAACGCCGCAATCCGCCAGTGCCGCGATCGCCCGATACCTGCGTTACTCATGAGACAGGGGGTTCATGGGCCGCGCCGTGCCGGTCGCGGACCGTGGATCCGGCAATGTTTGCGCATCCGCCGTCCGCGGTCCGGCGGCGCGCATCCCGCGCCCAAGCGGCCGGCCCGATGCGCGACCGGCGATCACTCACGCCCGGCGACTGCGCCACGAGCGCCCCAAGATGCCCAGACAGGACCGCCCATGCGGCTCCCTACCCCCGATTTTTCTATTTTAGAGTATAGCTGAGTCGGCACCAGGACCCGAACCCCGTGGCCAACTCGGCCTTCGGCCATTGATTCCCATTCCCGACATGCACTACCATTCGCGCGCAATCCAGTCGGCTTCTCGGATACGCCCGCACGCCGAGGACCACGATCGACGCGTAGCCGGCGACATCGGGCGCATCCCACGCGCTCGCCGGGACCGCCCCAATCCGGATCGCACCCATCATCTCTCGACGATCAGACAGGATCCCGGGAGATACACGATTATTGACCAAAACCGCCGCGCGCCCTCAATCGGATGGTGCCCGGCCCTGGAGTGCCGCAGCCCATGATGG
>DAHWGZ010000462.1 GCA_027335965.1 Acidiferrobacter sp. | reverse complement strand
GCGAACCCCATCGCCCATTGGCTCAAGGATACAAGACCCGTCCCGACTGTCAAGCCGACCCCTGGCTAGGCCGTGAGGCGCCGATGGCATCGATCGATACCGGTTTCGAAACGTGGGCGCTATGCGTGCGTGGCTATCGGCAAAAAAGAGGGGGCCTGCGCCCCCTCGCAAGGCGACAGGAGCCGCTTACCAGGGGAGCCACGCTATTGCCGCGCGACGCCCCCACGGTCTCGCCCTCGCATCTCGTATGGGCCGTCATATCGCTATGTAAGTCAGGCACGTTCTTCCAGGGGAGAGAGGTGACCCTCGGCGCGAACTCGCCCATGGCCAGGTCAGTGCGACCTTCCGCGGTGCGACATCCGGTGGGATCGTGCACCGCGTGGCCCGATACAGGGCCCTCGGCCATCTGGCAAGGGAGCATACACGGACAACCGGTCCCGGTGCGCGGCAGGTCGCCCAGGCGCGGGTGGCCCGTTACGGCTCGATCGCATGCGCGTGACGAGGGGACGGGCCCGCAAGCAGTCACATTGTTCAGGATACCCATTCCCGCGATTCCGTAGACATAAACCATTCGCCCAGGGTATGGATGGTGTTCGTGATGATCGGTCTTCGTTCCCTTGGAGTGGA
>DAHWGZ010000461.1 GCA_027335965.1 Acidiferrobacter sp. | reverse complement strand
AAAACGCAAGCCGCCGCATTCACGAAGACCGTCCCGGTATCCGAGAAGATCACGAGCGGCATGGGCATCATTTCGAGGAGCTTGCGATAAGGAAGGTCTTGCGTTGTAAACGCATCCGAAAGGTTGTTGGCAACAGTGGTCACTGTCCAGCTCCTGCGCAAGCGCGTCGGATGGGGGCCGTCCCGCGACCGCGGACTGGCGCCGGATCTTTCGATCGCGGCTTGCCAGTACTCCGCGAACATCCCTGCGGTCAGACACAATCGACACCATGACGATACCGTGAGTCGCGCGTAAACGAAAGCGTGCTCCATGACTGTTACAGGCTGTTGCATGCCGTTGACAATGGATATCGCGCTGGATCCGGGGGCGGCCGTGGATGGTCGGGACGATGACCGGCGCCGGAACCTTGAACCTAGATCCGGCGGTCGGCGCGGGAAATCCGTTTTACCTGCCGGATTTCTCAGGACTTTCCGTGATTTCGTGGTTCACCGACCAGGTGAATGCCCGTTTTGGCGCGAAGCCCCTGTAAATCTAGCCATTCTTCTTGTGCGCTCACTTCAACTGCCGGATCTAGGGTTATGCCAGCACCGCGAGCAGGGCGGCAAGAAAGTCCTGTCGTTCCCCGAGC
>DAHWGZ010000460.1 GCA_027335965.1 Acidiferrobacter sp. | reverse complement strand
CGATGACGGTGCGCGTGCGTGCCCACCAGCGCGGACGGTCGTTGTTGATGCCCTTGACGACTCGCGCCGGTAGCCATGACCAGACGCGCATCTATCGGCAGGAGCTACGTCGCGCGCAGGCGCTTGCGGCCCACATCCTGGCGCGGTCCGGCAAGCACCCGGCCGGCATGAAGGCGGCGACGGGCGATGGGCGCGCAAGTCGGGGGCAGGCGGCGTCTGCCGTTCAGGCCGTGCCTGCGCGCAGGCCACGCGTAGCGCCTGTTCATGGCGCCCGCCAAATCCGCTAGAATCGATTATCCTCAGCGCCGTAAAACCCCGCCATTCAGGGCGGGGATATAAGGCGCATCTGTCGTGTATCGGCTATAATTCCCGTCATGTTCCACGCCACAAAAATCCGCCTCTATCCTAATGTCGCGCAGCAAGACCTCATCGCGCGGCAATTGGGGTGTGTGTGCTTCGTCTGGAACAAGGCCCTGGATGTGAAGAAGGTGGCGTGGAGGGAGCGGCGGGAGTCGCTCTCCATCCATACCCTGATTACGATGCTGCCGGTCTGGAAGGCCAGAGACTATCCTTGGCTGAAGGAGGCCGACTCCCAGGCCTTGCAGATGACGTTGCGTCATCTGGATCG
>DAHWGZ010000045.1 GCA_027335965.1 Acidiferrobacter sp. | reverse complement strand
ATCGAGCATCGCCTCTTTTCGTTCATCACCGCGAACTGGCGAGGCCGGCCTTTGGCCGACTACCGTACCATCGTGAATCTCATCGCCGGCACATCGACCAAGACCGGCCTGGTCGTCAAGGCCCGCTTGGACCGGAGAACATACAAGCGCGGGGTCAAGGTACCCAAGAAGGAATTGGAGGCGCTCAATCTCAAGCCGCATGACTTTCATGGCGAATGGAATTACACCATTACGCCCCAGCGGCGTCCGGGATAACTGCTCAAGTTATTATTTCACAGCGCCTAACGGTCTCCCGACGCTATTTTATCGACGGCTTTTATACAGACCCCGTTGCCGACGTCGGCGTCGACACGGTCGCGTCTGGGACATATGGAAGAGTGGCCCTTTTTATTAACAGTTACCGAATTTGTGATCTTGCCACAGGCGTGGCCATGAATACCCCCGGCCCTACTCCACGGTCACCGATTTGGCGAGGTTGCGGGGCTGATCGATGTCCGCGCCCTTGGAGACCGCGACATGGTAGGCGAGGAGCTGGAGGAGCACCGTGTAGATGATCGGGGCGAGCAGGTCGTCGGTGGGGGGCACCGTGATGACGTGCGTCTGGGCGTCCTCGCTGATGCCGTTCTGGGCATCGGCGAACACGAACAGCTCGCCGCCGCGCGCGCGGACCTCCTGCAGATTCGATTGCAGCTTTTCCAGGAGTTCATTGTTCGGGGCCACCGCCACCACCGGCATGTCGGAATCCACGAGCGCGAGCGGCCCGTGCTTCAATTCGCCGGCCGGATAGGCCTCGGCGTGGATGTAGGAGATCTCCTTCAGTTTCAGGGCCCCCTCCATGGCCACCGGGTACTGGGTGCCGCGGCCGAGGAACAACGCGTGCTGCTTGTTCGCGAAAAACGGCACCCACGCCTGCACGGCCTCGTCGAGACCGAGGACCCGCTCGACCAAGCCGGGGAGGCTACGCAGCAGATTGACGATGCGCGCCTCGCCCTCGGGTCCCAGGCCACGCGGGCGGCCGAGCACCGCCACCAAAAGAAGCAGGGCCACGAGCTGGGTGGTGAAGGCCTTGGTGGAGGCCACCCCGATCTCGGGTCCCGCCTGGGTCATGAGCACGAGCTCGGAGCCGCGCACGAGCGAGCTCTCCGGGGCATTGCAGATGGCGAGCGTGCGTGCGAAGCCAAGCTCGCGGGCATAGGCGAGGGCCGCCAGGGTATCGGCGGTCTCGCCGGACTGCGAGAGCGTCACGAACAGCGTATTGGGGACGACGCGCGGCCTGCGGTAACGAAACTCGCTTGCCACCTCGACCGTGCACGGGAGGTTCGCCAGGCCCTCGAGCCAGTAACGCCCGATGAGCCCGGCATGATAGCTCGTGCCGCAGGCCACGATCTGCACCGCCTCGATGGCCGCGAACAGATCGGTGGCGGCGTGACCGAAGGCCTGCTCGTAGACACGCTCCAGGCCGATGCGGTTTTCCAGGGTGTCCGCGATCGCGCGCGGCTGCTCGTGGATCTCCTTCAGCATGTAGTGCCGGTATTCGCCGCGCGCGACGGCGTCGGCCGACAGCTCGCTCTGCTTTATGGGGCGCTCCACGCGCGCGCCGTGCGCGTCGTAGATGGTGACGGCATCGCGGGTGATGTCGGCGATATCGCCGTCTTCGAGAAACATGAAGCGCTGGGTCACGGGCAAGAGCGCGGCAACATCCGAGGCGATGAAATGTTCGCCGATGCCGACGCCGATCACGAGCGGACTGCCGCGCCGGGCGGCGACCAGCCGGTCGGGCTCGCGGTTGCTGATGACGCCCAGGGCATAGGCCCCGCGCAGGGATGGCAGGGCCGCGCGCACCGCCGCCAACAGGTCGGAGGTGTCCTCGAGCCTGCCATAGATCTCGTGGACGATCACCTCGGTGTCGGTCTCGGAGGTGAACTCAAACCCTTGCTGCATCTGCGCGCGCCGCAGGGCCGCATGATTCTCGATGATGCCGTTATGGACAAGCGCCACGGTCTTGCGGCAGATGTGCGGATGGGCGTTCTCGGTCGCCGGACGGCCATGGGTGGCCCAGCGCGTGTGGGCGATGCCGGTGGTCCCTTCCATATGCGCGTCGAGCCGTCCCTCGAGCTCGCGGACCTTGCCCACCGAGCGGGTGCGGGTCAGGCCGTGCTCATGATCGATGACGGCGACGCCCGCCGAGTCATAGCCGCGGTACTCGAGGCGCTTCAGGCCCTCGATGAGGATCGGTACCACGTTGCGCTGCGCGACCGCGCCTACGATTCCACACATGGGTCACTCCTTGTCGGGATGCGCCTGTTTGCGCGGACGCTGCCAGCCGCTGACGGTTTTCTGGGCCGCCCGGCTGAGCGTGAGTTCGCCGGCGGGGGCGTCTTTCGTGACCGTGGACCCGGCGCCTATGGTGGCGTCGGCCCCGATCTCGACGGGCGCCACCAACTGCGTGTCGGACCCGATGAATGCGCGATCGCCTATGGTCGTGCGGTGCTTGCGCGCGCCATCGTAATTACAGGTGATGACGCCGGCGCCGATATTGACGCCCTGGCCGATGACGGCGTCGCCGACGTAGCTCAGGTGGTTGATCTTGGTGTCCGCGCCCACGCGCGCGACCTTGAGTTCCACGAAGTTGCCGACGCGCGCGTGGCCGCCGAGCACGGTGCCCGGACGCAGGCGGGCGAAGGGGCCGATCACGCAATCGGGACCCACCTCCGCGCCATCGATGACCGTATGCGGCTCGATGCGCGCGCCGCGCGCGATGCGGCTGTCGCGGATGACGCAGTGCGCGCCTATGTGGACCTCATCGGCGAGCTCCACGCGCCCCTCGAAGACACAATTGACGTCGATCTGCACATCGCGCCCGGTGGTCAAGAGGCCGCGCACATCGAGGCGTCGCGGGTCCATGAGCTGCACGCCGGCGGCCATGAGCGTCGCGGCCTGCCGTTCCTGAAAGGCGCGCTCCAGGACCGCGAGATCGGCGCGGCTATTGACCCCCCAGACCTCGGTGGCGTCGCCGGGAGAGGCGGTGGCGAGAGGGACGCCGTCTGCGACCGCGAGCGCTATGATGTCCGTAAGGTAGAGCTCGCCCTGGGCATTGGTGGCGGACAGGCGCGGGATCCAGCGGCGCAGATGGGCGGCGGAGGCCGCCAGCACGCCGCTATTGACCTCGCGCAGGGCCCTTTGCGCGCCGTCGGCGTCGCGCCACTCCACGATCCGCTCGACGCGCCCCTGCTCGTCGCGCACGATGCGGCCATACTGGTTTTCATGATGGGCCTCGAAGGTCAGCAGCGCGATCCCGGCGGCGGCGCGCGCACACAGGGTCTTCAGGGTGCCCGGGGTGATGAGGGGCACGTCCCCCAGGAGCACGAGCGCCAGGGCGTCCTCGGCAAGCCGTGGCAACGCGCACCGGACCGCATCCCCGGTACCCCGCTGTTGGGCCTGCAGGACCCAGTCCACAGACGCCTCCGGGAACGCCGCGGGCACGCGCTCGCCCCCATGGCCATAGACCACGTGGACGGCGCGTGGCGCGAGCGCCATGGCGGCATCGAGGACATGCGCCAACAAGGGCCGTCCGGCGAGCGTGTGCAAGACCTTGGGCTTGGCCGACGCCATGCGCCGCCCTTGGCCTGCCGCCAGAATGATGATTTCGAGAGAAGGAACCGAGCCCTGCATAAGTTCGGTATTAGAGCGAGCTTAGGGGCTAAAGGCAATGGCCGAAGGGTCGATGGCCTAATGCACGGGCGGTGTGAGCTGACCGAGCTGCCGTTCCTCGGGAGTCGCGTCCCGGATCGCCTGTACCGTGACGATGAAGCGTACCGTTTGGCCGGCGAGCGGGTGATTGGCGTCGACCGTGAGCTTGCCATCGGCGATCGCGGTCACCACGAAGCGGACCGCCTCGCCCTCCTCGTTCTCGGCCTCGACCTCGGCCCCGACACGCCGGTACTCGGGGGGCACGTTGGCGATATCGTCAGTGAAGGTCAGCGCCGGGTCATGGTCGCCAAAGCCCTCGGCGGGCGTGAGCTCGACGTCGACGGAGCCGCCCACATCCAGACCCTCAAGGGCATTTTCGATCTTCTCGAACAACCCCTCCCCCGAGCCGTGGAGGTAGGAGATCGGGACATCCGTGTGCTCGAAGATCTCGCCGCTTTCGTCACGCAGCGTATAGGTCAATGATACGACCTTGTCCTTGGTGATCATGAGGCCTCCTACCGGATGCTCTCCGGCGTCGAATACGGCGATCGTGACCGGTAGCGCCGCACCACCGACAGGCGCGCGGCGGCCTGCCCCAACTCCGCCTGGGCGTGCGCGTAGTCGGTCTTGCCGGCCTGCTCCTCGGCGGCGCGCGCGGCCTCCTCGACCGCGCGCGCCGCCAGGGCCTCGTCGATGTCCTCGGCGCGCTCGCCGGCATCGGCGAGGACCGTGACGCGGTGCGGCTGGACCTCGACGAAGCCGCCGCTCACATAAAAAGTTTGCTCCCCGCCGCTCGCATCCTGCACGCGCAGCGCGCCGGCGCGCAGAACGGCCAGCAACGGCGAATGGCCGGGCAAAAAGCCCGCCTCACCCTCGCGCAAGGGCGCGATGACGAGCGCCGCGTCCCCCGAGTACAGGGGCCCCTCGGCGTTGACGATATCGATGCGAAAGCTGCTCATGGCCGCTTAGAGCCGCCGCGCCTTGGCGAGCGCCTCGTCGATCGTACCCACCATGTAGAATGCCTGCTCGGGCAATTCGTCGTACTCCCCTTCAGCGATCGCCTTGAAGCCGCGAATGGTCTCCTTCAGCGGCACATAAGTGCCGGGCGTACCCGTAAAGACCTCGGCCACGAAGAATGGTTGCGACAGGAAGCGCTGGATCTTGCGCGCCCGCGTCACGATGAGCTTGTCGTCGGCCGACAGCTCGTCCATGCCGAGAATGGCGATGATGTCCTGCAGCTCCTTGTAGCGCTGAAGGATCGACTGGACCTTGCGCGCCGTATCGTAGTGATTCTCGCCTATGACCTGCGGATCGAGCTGGCGGCTCGTGGAATCCAGCGGGTCGACCGCCGGATAGATGCCGAGCTCCGCCACCTGCCGTGAAAGAACGACCGTGGCATCGAGATGCGCGAAGGTGGTGGCGGGCGACGGGTCGGTCAGGTCGTCGGCCGGGACGTAGACGGCCTGCACGGAGGTGATGGAGCCGGTCTTGGTCGAGGTGATGCGCTCCTGAAGGACCCCCATCTCCTCGGCCAGGGTCGGCTGATAGCCGACCGCCGAGGGCATGCGCCCGAGGAGCGCCGAGACCTCCGTGCCCGCCAGGGTGTAGCGGTAGATATTGTCGATGAACAACAGGACATCGCGCCCCTCGTCCCGGAAGTGCTCGGCCATGGTAAGGCCGGTGAGTCCGACGCGCAGGCGGTTGCCCGGCGGCTCGTTCATCTGGCCGTAGACCAGCGCGACCTTGTCGAGCACCCCGCCTTCCTTCATCTCGTGATAGAAGTCGTTGCCCTCGCGCGTGCGCTCGCCGACCCCGGCAAACACCGAATATCCGCTGTGCTCGATGGCGATGTTGCGGATCAACTCCATCATGTTGACGGTCTTGCCGACGCCGGCGCCGCCAAACAACCCCACCTTGCCGCCCTTGGCGAACGGGCATATGAGGTCGATCACCTTGATGCCGGTCTCCAGCACCTCGGTGCTGGCGGCCAGCTCGTCGAAACGCGGCGGCGCGCGGTGGATGCCGCGCACGGTCTCGCTCTCCACCGGGCCCTGCTCGTCGATCGGACGGCCAAGCACGTCCATGATGCGCCCGAGCGTGGCACTGCCCACGGGCACCTCGATGGGGCGGCCGGTGTTGACGCACGACAAGCCGCGCTTTAAGCCATCGCTCGACCCCATGGCGATGGTGCGCACCACGCCGTCGCCCAGCTGCTGCTGGACCTCGAGCACGAGCGCGGTATCCGCCACCGTGAGGGCGTCATAGATCTTCGGGACCGCGTCGCGCTCGAACTCCACGTCGACCACCGCCCCTATCACCTGCACAATCTTTCCGGCTGACATCCTAACCCCCTAGACCGCCGACGCGCCGCTCACGATCTCCGCGATTTCCTGCGTGATCGCCGCCTGGCGCGCCTTGTTGTAGGCCAATTTCAGATCACCGATCAGACGCCCAGCGTTGTCGGTCGCGGCGCGCATGGCAACCATGCGCGCCGCCTGTTCACTCGCGAGATTCTCGATCACAACGCCATGGACACGCGTCTCCACATAGCGCTCGAGGATGTCGGACAGGACCTCCTGGGCCTCGGGCTCATAGAGATAGTCCCAGTGGTGCCGGTCGACATCCTCTCCGGGCTCCGGTAGCGGCAACAGCTCTTCGGTCACCGCCACCTGGCTCATGGTGTTCTCGAAGCGGCTATAGATCAGCACGATGCGATCGAGACGCTCCTCGCGGTAGGCGTCGACCAAAACCTTGACCACGCCCACGATCGATTGCAGGGTCGGGCGGTCCCCGAGCGGCGCGAGCTGCGCGATCACGGGGCTTCGGAGCCTACGGAAATACGCCGCGCCCTTGTTGCCCAACACCGCGACCTCGCCCTGAATGCCCGCCTCCTCCCACTCCTTCAGCTGGCCCACGGCGACGCGCAGGACATTGACGTTGAGCGCGCCCGCCAGGCCGCGATCGGAGGTCACGACCAGCGCGGCCGCGCGCCGCACCGGCCGCACGGCCAGCAGCGGGTGACGATACTCGGGGTGCGCGGCGCGGATGTGGCGCATGATGGTCACCAGGGTCTCGGCATAGGGGCGCGTGGCGCGCATGCGCTCCTGGGCCTTGCGCATCTTGGCCGCCGCCACCATCTGCATGGCGCGGGTGATCTTCTGCGTGCTCTGCACGCTTCGGATCTTGGTGCGGATCTCCTTTCCTTGCGCCATCAGTAGGTGCCTTGGGCCTTGAACTGCTGGATGAAGGCCGTCAGGGCGGCGATGACATCCTCGTTGTAGTCGCCGGTCTCGTTGATGCCTTTCAGGGCCGCATCATGCTGAGCATGGGCCGCGGCGCGCATCGCCGAATCGAACGGGATGACCTTTTCCACCGGCAGGTCGTCCAGCGCCCCGCTATTGGCGGCCAGCAGCGAAAGCGACATGTCGGCCACCGACAAGGGCTGATACTGAGCCTGCTTCATGAGCTCGGTGACGCGTCGCCCGCGATCGATCTGCTTGCGCGTCGCCGGGTCGAGGTCGGACGCGAATTGCGCGAACGCGGCGAGCTCGCGGTATTGGGCGAGCGCCAGGCGCACCCCTCCACCGAGCTTTTTCATGATCTTGGTCTGCGCCGCGCCGCCGACGCGCGAGACCGACAGGCCGGCGTTGATGGCCGGGCGGATACCCGAATTGAACAGGTCGGTCTCGAGGAAGATCTGGCCATCGGTGATCGAGATCACGTTGGTGGGCACGAACGCCGAGACGTCGCCCGCCTGGGTCTCGATGATGGGCAAGGCGGTCAGCGAGCCGGTGCGCCCCTTGACCCCCGACTGACGCTCCACGTATTCCTCATTCACGCGCGCGGCGCGCTCGAGGAGCCGGGAGTGAAGATAGAAGACGTCGCCGGGATAGGCCTCGCGTCCCGGCGGGCGGCGCAGGAGCAGCGAGATCTGGCGGTACGCCCAGGCCTGCTTGGTCAGGTCATCGTAGACGATGAGCGCGTCCTGCCCCCGGTCACGGAAATATTCGCCCATCGCGCAACCCGTGTAAGGCGCGAGATACTGCATGGCGGCCGAGTCGGCGGCGGTGGCCGCGACCACGATGGTGTGCTCCATGGCGCCCATTTCCGTCAGGCGCTGCACGACGCCCGCGACACTCGAGGCCTTCTGGCCGATGGTGACGTAGATGCACATGACGCCCGTGCCCCGCTGCGCCAGGATGGCATCGATGGCGAGCGCGGTCTTGCCGGTCTGGCGGTCGCCGATGATGAGCTCGCGCTGGCCGCGCCCTATGGGCACCATGGCGTCGATGGCCTTGATCCCGGTCTGCAGGGGCTGGGTCACCGATCGGCGCGCGACCACGCCGGGGGCGATCTTCTCCACCGGCGAGGTGGCCTTGGCGGATATTTCGCCGCGCGCATCGAGCGGGCGGCCAAGCCCATCGACCACGCGCCCGAGAAGTTCCGGACCCACAGGCACCTCGAGGATGCGGCCGGTGCCCTTGACGACATCGCCTTCGGCCAAGTGCTTATAGTCGCCCAGGATGACCGCGCCCACCGCATCGCGCTCGAGATTGAGGGCAAGCCCGAAGGTGTTGCCGGGGAACTCGAGCATCTCGCCCTGCATGACATCGGCAAGGCCGTAGACGCGCGCGATGCCGTCGCTCAGACTCATGATCGTGCCGGTCAGCGCCGGGGTCGGAGGAGAGAGGTCTTCGATTCTCTGCTTGATGAGCTCCGAAATCTCGCTGGGTTTCAAGGCCATAGGAATTCCTCTAGAAAGGGCTTAACGCATGGGCAAGGGCCGCGAGGCGGCCGCGGATCGAGCCGTCGAGGACCATATCCCCATGCTGGACGATAACGCCGGCCAAAAGGCGGTCGTCGGTTTCCACGACCAGCTCCACGGAACGCCCGGTGCGCCGGGCCAGCGCCGCGCGCAGCTGTTCGCGCTGGGGCTCGCTCAGGGGCTGGGCGGTGGTGACGGTGGCGTGCGTGCGATTCTCGGCCTCGTCTTTCAGGGCCGCAAAGGTCGTCGCGATCGATGGCAGCGCGGCCAGCCGGTCATTGTGCAGCAGCAGATCGATGAGGCGCGCCACGAGGGGCTGGCCCGACGCGTCGGGCGCCAGCGCCGCGACCAAGCGCGCGCGCGGAATCGCGGGGTTCTCGGTCAAGGCCGCGATCGCCGGATCGGAGAGCGCCTGGCCTGCCGCCTCGAGGGACGCCAGCAGGGCCGCGCGGTCGATGCCGGGCACCGCCATGAGCGCCCGGGCATAGGGACGCGCGATCGCCGCCAGCTGGTCGGGGATCACAACTGCCCCGCCACTTCTTCGAGGAGCCGGTCGTGCAGGCGACGATCGATCTCGCGCTCCACGATGCGCTCGGCCCCGGCCAGGGCCAGGCGCGCGACATCGGCGCGCAGGCGCTCGCGCTGGCGGGTCATCTCGGCCTCGGCCTCGGCGCGCGAGAGCGTCATGGCGTGTTCGGCCTCGGCGCGGGCCCGATCGCGGGCCTCCTCGATGATCTCGCGCGAACGCCGCTCGGCGTGGTCCAGGATCTCGGCGGCGCGCTCGCGCGCCACGGCCAGGATCTCGTCTTGCTGGCGCTGCGCCTCATCAAGCGCCTTGCGGCCCTGGTCGGCCGCCGCCAAGCCATCGGCGATGCGCTTCTGGCGGCGCTCCATGACGGCCGTCAGCGGCCCCCAGAGGTAGCGCTTGACGAGGAGGATGAGCACCGCGAAGGTGACCATCTGGACGATGAGGGTCACGGATATCGGCATGGTGTGGGCGTGTCCCTGGCTGACCTTAATGGGCGACGTGCGTGATGGCGGCCACGGCCGCCCCCTCGAACGGGTTCACGAAGGTGAAGTACATGGCGAAGGCCGCGGCGATGAACGGAAACGACTCCATGAGGCCCGCGGTGATGAACATCTGGACGCGCAAGGTCGGCAACATCTCCGGCTGGCGGGCGATGCCCTCTATGTACTTGGAGCAGATGAGACCCCAGCCCAGGGCCGAGCCCAGGGCCGCTCCGGCGAAGATGATGCCAACGGCGACGGCCGTGAAGGAAAAGACCATGCCGATAACCGACGCAAGCTGCGGATCAACCATAAAGCGACTCCTTGGATGTTAAAGATGAAAGAAAACCCGGCTCAGTGGGCGTCGCCTTCCTGAGTCGCCGCCATCGCCAGATACATGATGGTGAGGACCATGAAGATGAACGCCTGCAACGTGATGATGAGCAAGTGAAAGATGGACCATAGTATGCCGGGGGCCCACGCCACCCACCATGGGAGCAGGGCGATGAGCAGAAACACGAGCTCGCCCGCGAACATGTTGCCGAACAGTCGCAAGCCGAGACTCAGGGGCTTGGCGATCTCGTCAACCGTGGTCATCAGGATGTTGACCGGGAACAGATAGGGCCCAAACGGATGCACCAGGAAGGTCTTCAGGTAGCCCCAAAACCCTTTATGCGTGATGTGGTAGTAGAGAGTCAGGAGGAAGACGCTCAGGGCAAGCCCCAGGGTCGTATAGGGATCGGCCGTCGGGGTCGAGCGGAAATGGTGGATGCCAAAGAAGAAATGCGCCAGCTTCGGCAGCAACAGGACCGGCAGCAGGTCCATGGCGTTCATAAGGAAGACCCAGAGAAACACCGTGAAGGCGAGCGCGCCCACCATCGAATCCGAAACGGAAAAGATGCCACGAACCTGGTCATCGACGAATTCGAGAAGCGCCTCGAGGACGTTTTGCATGCCATGAGGCACGCCCTCCTCCAACCGCCGCCCGATGACCCAGCCGGTGCCGACGATGACGGCGGCCAGGAACCAGCCGATGAGAATGGTATCGACATGGAGGCTCCAGAACCCGTGACCCACGGTCAGGTTCCGTAAATGGTCCTCCATGAAACTGACGGCGTTGTGACTCATAACCCTGACGAAATCCCTGGAACCAGGAAAGCGGCCTGGCCCAAACCAAAGGCGATCAAAAACGGCAACGGGGATACATGAAACACCCCGAGCCCCAAAGCCAAAAAGGCGATTGCCAACACGAAACGCGCGACCGCGCCCCCATACAACCACAGCTGCGCGCCCGCCGGACCATGGGTCCCGTCGGCGCGCGCGAGACTATAGGCCAGCAACAAGGCGCCCAGCATCGCGACCGCGCCCCCGGCCAGCGCCGCGCCCAGGCGCGCGAGGGCGTCATGG
>DAHWGZ010000459.1 GCA_027335965.1 Acidiferrobacter sp. | reverse complement strand
TTTGTCGATTAGTAGTCAACAACTGAGAGGAGACCCGTGTTTACCCTCCATTGCAAGCCCTTGTACGCCCCGACAGACATCACCCTACCTAACGCCTATCCCACCCTGGCCCGTTTACGCCGCCACACCTACCAGACCTACCTGATTATCAAGCCGATACCGTGGGGAAAGTCGGATAGAGCCCTTTTTCATGTTTAAGAGGAACCTTGCCGGCAGGTGGCTTCTTGTGGGTCTCGAAGGTGCCGGACGCTAACGTAAGCCGGCACATGGTGCTTATCCCGTGTTGATTGGTGCTATCGTATCATATAATCGCCTGTGCGTTGAGACCAAATCCGAGTTGCCCCGACTTTTCCTGGTTATTGGGTTGGTTAATCATTATGTGTCGCGCCCTTTGTATTGAGCGGCAGCTGCGAGCTTCTGCGCTATTATTTTCTGTTCCGCCTTGTTAGGCGGCCAACTTACCACATTCGCATGATTGGGATTGTTTTCGGTAGGCTCAGGCACCACTTCAAGTGCAGCACTTCGTACGGAACTGCCTTCAATATCCGCGCGGCCAAGAAGTTCCGCAGGCCGCGAGGCCGCGATCTCTTGCCCAACTTCCCAAAGCCGCGAGCCTGAAAGTCCCAGAT
>DAHWGZ010000458.1 GCA_027335965.1 Acidiferrobacter sp. | reverse complement strand
CAGATCTCTTGCGCGATGGCGCTGTCGAAATGCCGCCCTGTCGGGTTGGCAGCCGCCGGATCCACGTTGTAATAATGGACGATAAGCGGCTTGCCGTAGAACCGCATGTGCGCCTCGAAGGCCTGAAGCTTGGGCAGGGGCGTGCTCTGCTGGAAGGCGATCAAAAGTACCTTCGACTCGATCCTTTGCAGGAGCGCGGCCTTGGCCGACGCCCCCCCATCGCACGCCACCGTACCCGAAACGTCGTGGGGATCGGCGGCACTCGCCTCGAGCGACTGGAGCGCGCCCGCGTGCCCCCACCCGAACGTGACGATCTTGCGCCCGGGGGCGCTCAAGTATTCGATGGCCGCCCGCTCCATGGCGGCCCGGCGCCCATGTCCGCGGGCCGCGGCGTGCGCATGCCGGCTTGCGTGCCCAAGACCCAGGGTCAGCACCCGGTAGCCCTGCGCCCCGACGCGATCGGCCCAGGCCAGCGTATGCTCATCGAGACCGGCCTTGCCAGGCAACAGCAATAGCCCGATGCGCGCCGACGGCGGCCCCGCGCGATAGACCTCGAAGTGGTGACCGCCCTTCGTCACGAGCTGCACGAATTTCCCGGAAAACGCCCGACAAGACAGATCGGGGAGCTT
>DAHWGZ010000457.1 GCA_027335965.1 Acidiferrobacter sp. | reverse complement strand
GTACCGCTGGCACCGCATGGCTTGCTCTGGACGATCCACGCCATCCGGTGAATGCGGAGCAGGGCGCGCGCTCGCCGGTGCGGTCTGGCAGCGCTGAACTCGCCGAGGCCGGCGGTTCCAAAGAGACGGCGAGCGAGCGTTAGCCAAACGGCGCATTTTGGCGACTCTCCGAAAGGCGATTCCGCCTCTCCCAGGAGGTTCCGAGGCCAGCGGCGGTGCATCGCGCCGACCGCTTGACCTTATCGTCTACCGCAGGGTGTAAACTCTTCGATCGGAGGGTAGGCGATGGTGACGATCGGGGTGTTGGCGAAGCGGGCGGGCATGGGTCTGGGTGCGAGGGCGTTGCGTTGCTACGACGCCCTTGGCCTCATCCAGACGACTGGCGGCAGCGGTAGCGGATATCGAATGTATCGCGACGAGCGCGTGCGGTGGCGGTGTTTCATGCGATGTGCCCCGGGGCTCGGCTGTGCGTGCGCTGAGGCCGCGGCTTCGTTGCGGTCTTGGGAGGGCCGCGGGACACGCGCCGCCGATGTCTGGTATCTGACGCGCGCGACGCTGCGTGATAGCGATCGGCGCCTTCTCGGCCGCGAGCGCATGAAGCATGGCTTGGGGCGCCTGAACGGGCGTCG
>DAHWGZ010000456.1 GCA_027335965.1 Acidiferrobacter sp. | reverse complement strand
TTTACGCCCAGGGCGTTTGCGCGAATCGCGATCCCCAAAGAGGGCCCGAGGCCCTACAGAGCGCTTTTGCGAATACCCGTGCCACGACCCTTGCTGGACGGCAACCCGGACAGTCGCCACGGTCCTGACCGCTGAGCACGACCGCTGTATCTGAGGGCCCCAGAGAGACTGGTCTCATCGACCGGCCATGCCCACACAGGGACAGTCATCTATTGACCGGCCCGGCCTCAGGCGACAAGGGTTAAGCTTACAGCTGGGTCAACCCCCAGCGGCTCAGGACCACAATTGAGGAGGCGGGTCATGACGAGGTTGATGGTCCCGCCTCGGCTCCACCCACCCTCCATGCGCCCGGGGGTCAAAGAACCGACCGGGCGCCCCGGATTGCGGGCACAGCCCTCGCAAGGCCCCGCCTCAAACCTTTGGGATGACGCTCGCCTATGGCTGGATGGCCTATGCCGACCCGAGTTCATGGCGCTCGCGCAGCCAGCGTTGGCGCAGGCCCAAGAGCAGGGTGGGATCGCCCTGGACCAATGTGGCGGCGGTCTTCGCCACGAGAGGCAAAAGCGCCTCGTCGCGGATGAGGTCGGCCACGCGAAAGCCCGGGAGGCCGGTCTGGCGGACGCCGAAGA
>DAHWGZ010000455.1 GCA_027335965.1 Acidiferrobacter sp. | reverse complement strand
GGTCCAACCCAAACTGTTCCTTATCGGTGCGGGGGAAGACCTTGGCTGAGAAATCCAAAGAACTTGCGAATCTCACCCGTATCGGCAAGCTGGCGGTCAAGCTAGGTACCCGTGGAGAGATCAAGGGCCTGCTGACTTCCGGCATGGAGCGACTGGCCGATGCCCGCAATGAAATGTCACCTGAACCATAAGTCTTCGGTAACTGAAGCTTTATGGTTCAGGTGACACGGGGGGACGCTGCAAGTCGTTTTTTTAGTGGCGCCCAGGGGCGGAATCGAACCACCGACACGAGGATGTTTGGTCCTAATTGATAGGGCTACGGTTCTTCTTACTTCAAGCATTCTTTGTTTTAACTCGTCTTAAATCGCTACAGAATATGTTCATAATTCATCTTACATCGTTTGCGTTGATTTTAACTTGCAGTCTTACATAGTGCTTACACGGTCTTGCACGGAGGCGAGGGCATGAGGATTACCAAGCGGGCCGTCGATAGCGTATCCCGACCGGCCAAGGGCTACGCCTTGCATTGGGATGATGAATTGAAGGGCTTTGGCCTTCGCGTCACGTCTGCCGGGGTTAAGTCGTTCATCCTGCAAAAGCGTATTCATGGCAAAGACCACCGGATCACCCT
>DAHWGZ010000454.1:381-632 GCA_027335965.1 Acidiferrobacter sp. | reverse complement strand
CGACAATAAAGCAGCGAGCCCGCGCATCGCGACATCGTCGTCCTTGTTGACGGGAATGAGCCGCGCAATGGGTTTACCGTGGCTCGTTACCACGTATTGGCGACCCTCGCGAACCTCACGTAGAAGGGTAGAAAACTGGCGATTGGCATCAGCTGCGGAAATGAACTTGTCCATGACGTCCGCGTAAAGTAGTAATAATAACTACTATACAATCCTCACCAAAAAGCGCAAGCATTCCTCGATTTGCGGCA
>DAHWGZ010000454.1:0-371 GCA_027335965.1 Acidiferrobacter sp. | reverse complement strand
AACCGCCGACCTCCTGCATGCCATGCAGATAAAAACCGTTTATATAACATGATGTTGCAGAAAAAATCGTTTAATAATAACCGTATAGCAATGTATAGGACGGCGTTGGCGGGTATTGGCGGGTGGACCAGGTGGACCAAATTTGGACCAAACGGCATTGGCTCCGCCCGTGCGCGAACCCCTGCCTTTTAGGTATGGGGTTGACGGCCTGCTGACGAAATCATGCCGAGGTGGTCAGGCCACGCTGCTGAGGGAGCGCGATTCACTGTCCACGGTCGTCGGGCGCCAGGATCGCGGGAATATCGCGGGCACCGTGGAGGATACGGATGATCGTGACGTCCTCCCGTGTTGCCACAAAGAAGATCACGTAG
>DAHWGZ010000453.1 GCA_027335965.1 Acidiferrobacter sp. | reverse complement strand
CCAGCACGGCACCCGCAAGCGCCGCCCGAGAAATGTGCTTCATACTCCCCCCTCGTGTCAGTAAAGGGCCTGGTCGATCCCCCGGACAGGGTCGAGCGGGCCGTGCCAGCATCGTAGGGGGACGATATGACAATTTCCTTACAGATGTCTCCCAATTGACATAAACTCCGGAGCAGGCTGGCCCGCTCCCCGGATAGCGACCGCGATCAGGGCGCCCCGAACGACGAACGCACCTCGGCGCGGATGCGTGCCAGGCATTCCTCCTTGCAGCGCCGGTACTCGGGGGTGCCGGTCACGGCCGCCGTGCGCGCGACCCATGCCAACCGGGATATCGGCGACGACGCGCCCGGGTGGTGGCCCTTCTTCATAGATCCTCCGCAAGGAAACCCGCGACTTGAGTCGCGGGCGGAATTGCGGGTGCGCGAAGCGCACCATGTGGTGTACACCGTGACGCATGGTCGATGTTGCCACGAACCGTAATTGTGTCTACCAAACGGCATACCATGTGATCTGGTGTCCGATGTATCGGGGCGACGTGCTGAGTGGAACGGTGGCCGAGGAAACGGGAGCGATGTTGGATGCGATTTGCGCAGAACAGGGCTGGCCGGTGATCTCCAAGGCGATCCAGCCGGATC
>DAHWGZ010000452.1 GCA_027335965.1 Acidiferrobacter sp. | reverse complement strand
GCAGAGTGCGAGGAGGGGGGTGTCCGTATCGACTCCGAGCCGCTCGGCGCATTGCCGTCCGGCCTCGTGATCGGCGATCAGGCGTGGCCGCGGGGGCGTGGGGAGCGCCTCGCCGGGCTCGAGGCCCAGGAGCAGGAAGCGGTCGACGGTCTTCAGTTTGCCGCCCGCGGGTTCGCGGCGAATGTCGTTGACGAGTCCGTAGCGGGCCTCGCCGAGATAGCCGGTACGGCGCTGTGCGCCGCTCGCCCATGCCGGCAATGCCGACTTGTAGGATCGCGGCAGGATATAGGCCTGCGCGTAATCGCGTTCCCGCAGCCGGCGACCGAGCCGCAATCGTTCACGCAGGGCGAGCCGGCCATGCGGGACGGCGAGCGTGATGGTGTCGGCGATCTCGGGCATGCGCGCGGCGAGCGGCAGGGTTGCCGGAGGGGCTATGAGGTCCAGGGCGCGATCGGGATGGCGCGCCTTCAGGAGTTGGAACAGGCTATGGGCCATGACCATGTCACCCACCCAGGCCGGTCCCACGATCAGCGCCCGCGTGGCGCTCATCGCCCGTCCGGAAGTTCCTTCATGTCGGTGAGGACGTAGACCGTTCCACAGTAAGGGCAGCGCTCCTCGCCGCTCACTTCGATCGGC
>DAHWGZ010000451.1 GCA_027335965.1 Acidiferrobacter sp. | reverse complement strand
CCTTCGATGTCAGCATGATCCACTCCCACCTCTTCCGGGACGTCATTGCCTTGAACCCACTGACCTATTTCTTCACGGCCTTTCATGACCTGCTCTACAGTGGCCGCATTCCCTCGCCCTCGACATGGGGCCTGATGGCGGTGTTCGCGACCATGACCGCCACCGTGGGCATGTCGCTGTTCCGGGCGAAGGCCGCCCAGCTGATCGAGCTTCTCTAGGCATGAGCGCACCGGCCCTCTCCGTAAGCCACGTCTCCAAGGAGTTCACGCTCTATCACAACCGCGCCATGGCGTTGAAGACCCGCTTTCTCGGGCTCTTCCACGCCGACAAGCGCCAGCAGCGAGAACGGTTTCAAGCCCTGACGGACGTGAGCTTCGATGTCGGACAAGGTCAGAGCCTGGGGCTTTTGGGTCATAACGGCTCGGGGAAGAGCACGCTCCTGCAGGTGATCGCGAATATCCTGACGCCCACATCGGGGCATGTCATCGCCCGTGGGCGGGTGGCGCCGCTCATTCAGCTCGGTGTGGGATTCAACCCCGAACTGACGGGGTACGAGAATGTCTTTCTGAATGCGAGCCTCTACGGCTTTCGGAACCGCGAGGTCCGCAAGCGCCTCGAGGCCATCGTCGAGTTCGC
>DAHWGZ010000450.1 GCA_027335965.1 Acidiferrobacter sp. | reverse complement strand
TGCCGGTGGCTAAGGTGAGCTGGCGCATGCGTTTTATCCCTTTGGACTGGCGCCATTTTATCATAACGGCTTGTGTATAGGGACTAAATCAGAGGTGCCCTAAGGAGGATCGGCCTCCACCAGGGACCCGATCGGCCGCCCGCAACCCGGGAGGTGTACGGTCCTGCCGACCCCCGGGAATCCGTGGTTTCCCATCATGACCGTTTCGAGCCCGTCGCGGTCGAGGTCGGTCATCGCCGTGGCCCCGGCGGAGCGGGCCGCATCCTGCCTACGACTGCGCATGGCCGCGCCGCGCCGGACACATCTATGATCTTGCAAGGCCGCGGTGCCGGCCCAGCGATGATGGGTGCGGTCATACGCCAGGCCCGGGCCCGCGAGGCGGGCACGTCACCATCCTGGTGACGCACTCTCCCAAGATGGTGACACCGTGATCCGGCATGACCCGGAATACCCAGGAAATCCCCCGGTTTCACCGCTGGCGCGGGTTTTGCTGATGGGATGGTCGGGAGCCGCGGTGACCAGATCGCGAGGGTCGCCGGTATCCCGATGGACGGCGGTCGGAGTGGGTATGGGATGCCCTGGTTCCCGACCGCATGGCGGCCGGTGTGCCATTGCAGGGTCACACGCACAAACGGGG
>DAHWGZ010000044.1 GCA_027335965.1 Acidiferrobacter sp. | reverse complement strand
ATGCGCGGCTGACATGACGCCGGAAATCAGGTACCTTGTGCCGCACTTACGCGGGAGAACCCTGTGCCGTCTTCGTCATCCGTCGGGCTCCTCATCGAGGCGCTTCCCTATATCCGAAAGTTCCAAGGCAAGACCTTCGTGATCAAGTACGGGGGCAACGCCATGGTGGATCCGGCCCTGAAGGATGGGTTCGCGCGCGACATCGTGCTGATGAAGCTCGTGGGCATGAACCCGGTCGTGGTCCATGGCGGCGGCCCCCAGATCGGCCAGCTGTTGGCGCGCATCGGCAAGGAAAGCCAGTTCGTGCAAGGGATGCGGGTCACCGACCGCGAGACGATGGACGTCGTCGAGATGGTCCTGGGCGGACTCGTCAACAAGGAAATCGTGCATCTCATCAACCGCCATGGCGGCAAGGCGGTGGGGTTGTCGGGCAAGGACGGGGCCATGATCAGGGCCCGCAAACTGGCCCTGCACGCCCACCCCGGCGAGGGTCTGCCAAGCGAAATCATCGATATCGGCCATGTCGGCGAGGTCACGGGCATCAACGCGGAGCTCGTGAGCCTGCTCGACGGTGGCGATTTCATTCCCGTCATAGCCCCGATCGGCATCGGCGACGATGGGGCGACCTATAATATCAATGCCGACCTCGTCGCGGGCCATCTGGCGGCGACCCTGGGCGCAGAGAAGCTGCTGCTCTTGACCAATACCGCCGGTGTTCTGGGGGCGGATGGGAAGCTCATGGCGCGCGTCGACGCCGGGCATGTCGAGCGCCTCGTGGCCGAGGGGGTGATTCACGGCGGGATGCTCCCCAAGGTGCGCTGTGCCTTGGACGCGGTGGCCGCGGGCGTCGGGTCGGCCCATATCGTCGACGGGCGTGTCGCCCATGCCGTGTTGCTCGAGGTTCTGACGGACGACGGCGTGGGCACTTTGATTCACGCCTGATGGGCTTGATACAAGAGGGGGGATGATGGATAAGTCGGCAATCGACCGGTATTTTGCCGGGACGCCCGCGATCGCCATGCTGTGCTCGCAAAATGGCTGGCCGGATAATGATAGCCTCAAGGTCGAGATCCTGGAGCAGGGCCCGGACAGCGCGCTCTGCGGCGTCTCGTTCGAGGAGATCCTGGTCCAGGGCGCGGGTTGCGTGGCGGGGCGGGTGCCCTGCTGGGGACGGTATCGCATCCAGTGGGATGCGGCCGGCCGGATCACACACGCGTTGCGCGTGACCTGAGCCATGGCCCGACCCCGTCGCGGCGAGCGCCGTCAGGAAATCCTGGAGACATTGGCGCGCCTTCTCGAGGAGACCTCGGGGACGCCCATCACCACCGCCCGCTTGGCGTCGGCGGTCGGCGTATCCGAGGCCGCGCTCTATCGGCATTTTCCGAGCAAGGCGCGGATGTTCGAGGCGCTGTTCGAGTTCATCGAAGAGACCCTCTTTACGCGCATCAACCGCATTGGCGCAGAGCCCATCGCCACCTCCGTCAAGGTCGGTCAGATCCTGCATCTGTGGTTGGCCTTCGCCGACAAGAATCACGGGCTTGCGAACCTGCTTCAGGGGGCGGTGCTGGCCGGAGAGCACGAGCGCCTGCGTGACCGGCTGGCGCAGCTCTACGAGCGCCTGGAGACCCACCTGCGGGCGCTCTTGCGGGACGCCGGTCTGCCCCCGGGCCTGCCCGCGCCCTCGGTATGCGCGCGGCTCTTGCTGGCAACCGCCGACGGACGCGTGGCGCAGGCGGTGCGCACGCGCTTTCGCGTATCGCCGCTTGCCGAGTGGGACGCCCAATGGGCGGTCTTGAGCGCCGCCCTGTTCGCCCACGAGCCCGCGTCCTAGCTCTTGGCGTGCGGTCGGCCGCGTTTCTTGTGGCCGGCCGCGCCTTTGTCGTGGCGGACGCCGGCGGCATGCCCGGATTGTTCGTGGCCATGGCCCGCATCGTCACCGGACGATGGGCGCGCGTGCGCCCGCTCGATGAATTTCGAGAAGCGGCTCTCGTGGCCGTTGGCGGTCTCGTCCTGGTAAAGAAACGCGAGCTCGCGTCCGTCGAAGGTCTCGAAGAAGCTCTCCCAGGAGATCGGCTCGAGCCGGTCGCCCCCGTGGCGGTCTGGAAAATCCACGCGCAACATGCCGCCGCCCGAGGGATCGCTCGTGGACTTCACGCGCGCCGGATGGCCGCCGCGCTGCTCGATCCAGTGCTGGATCGTGTCGTGGTCGGTCGTGACCTTTCCCGTCGTCATAAATCCTCCTCCTCCTCGTCGATGATGGCCGTGTCCCATGGGATGCGGGACCGGGCCTGTGATGGAGGGGCGCATCCCGGGGGCGGGGAAGATGCGACCGGTCTCGCTGATCCATGCGCTTGCCCCTGTGCGAGCGCGCTATTGTGGGGCGCGGGCGCGCCGCCGATCATCGTGACTAGGTCGGAGGGCGCGGCGGATGCCCGCGCGCGCACGGCCGGCTTGCGGTGAGGGGCTTTGGCGCCGGCGGCACGCCGCGGGCCTCGGTAGACCGATGCCAGCAGTCTCTAGGACCGGGCCTTGCACGCCGGGCAGTCGGGATCCCGGCGGCGCCGCACGCGGCGGCTCTCCAGGGTCGCGTCATCGAACACCCACAGATCGCGGGCAAGCGGCGTGGGGATGCCGGCCAGCACCTTCAAGGTCTCGGCGGCCTGCAGGGTGGCGAGGGTCCCGGCCACCGGCCCCAGAACCCCGCGCTCCGAACAGCTTTCGGCCTCCTCCGGGCCCTCCGGGTACAGGCAGCGATAGCAGCCGGCGGCGGGCTCTCCCGGATGGACCACGAGCAGTTGGCCGGTCATGCGGATCACCGCCGCCGATACCAGGGGGACGGCGGCCCGCACGCAGGCCTCATTGACGGCAAAGCGCGTGGCGAAGTTGTCGGAGGCATCGCACACCAGGTCGACGCGCGCCACCTCGTCTGCCAGGCGCGCGCCGAGCAGGCGCTCCGGGACGAGGCGCAGGCGGCCCGCGCCCAGGGCCGCGAGGGTCTCGCGCGCGGCCTCGGTCTTGGCCTGGCCGACATGGCGGTCGGCGTAGAGGATCTGGCGCGGGAGGTTGGAGGGGGCCACGGTATCGGGGTCCGCCAGCACGAGTTCGCCGACCCCGCTGCGCGCGAGATACAAGGCCACGACCGAACCGAGACCGCCCAGGCCCACGATCAGCACGCGCGCGCGCATGAGGCGCAAGACCCCCTCCACCCCCATGTCCGGCAGGAAGATGTGGGCGCTGTGGCGCAAAAGCGCGGCATCATCCATGCCAGACCCCTCCGGTCACGCGCGGGTGACCCGCATAGTCGGGGTGGGTGGCGACCTCCGCGAGCCCCGCGCGCTCAAAGAGCGAACGGACCGGGCCGCCTTGCCCGGCGCCATGCTCGATGAGCAGGCGGCCGCCCGGCCGCAGGACGCGCGCGGCCGCCGGGATCAATGCGGCGATGGCGCGCAGGCCGTCGGCCCCGCCATCGAGGGCGCCGCGCGGCTCGTATCGCAGTCCGTCGCCATCGAGACAGGGGTCGGCGCTTTCGACATAGGGGGGGTTGCTCACCACGAGATCGCAAGTGCCGGCGGCGATGGCCTCGGTCCAGGAGCCGTTCCAGAAGGCCACGTCAAGCCCGAGGGTCGCGGCATTGGCGCGCGCCACGGCAAGCGCCGCGGGACTGCGATCGCAGGCCGCAACCAGCGCTTGCGGGCGCTCCTTCTTGAGGGCGAGCGCCACCGCCCCCGATCCGGTGCCGGCATCGAGATAGCGGGCCCCGTCGATGGCCGGCATGTCCAGGGCCTGCTCCACCAGGATCTCGGTCTCCGGCCGCGGGACCAGGACGTCCGGCGTGACGGCCAGCGTCAATGACCAGAATTCCGCGTGACCCACGAGGTAGGCGAGCGGCCAGCCGAGCGCACGGCGCCTGAGGAGCGCATGCCAGCGCGCCTCGTCCTCGGGGCTCAGGGGCTCGCTCGCATCGACCGCCAGCAGCCATGCGAGCGGGCGCCGCAGGACGTGGCAGCCGAGCGTCCACACCTCGCGCGCGGGGCAGCGCGGCGACCCGGAGGCCTCGGAGCGCGTCCCCGTTGCGCGCGCCAGAAAGGCCCGCACGGTCGTCATTCGAGGGCGAGCGCGGCGAGCTGCTCGGTCTGATCCTCGGCGATCAAGGCATCGATCAGCTCGTCCAAGTCGCCTTCGAGGACGCGCTCGAGGCGGTAGAGGGTGAGATTGATGCGGTGGTCGGTCACCCGTCCCTGGGGAAAGTTGTAGGTGCGTATGCGCTCGGAGCGGTCGCCGCTGCCCACCAGTCGGCGGCGCGTGGCCGCTTCCTGCTCCTGTTTGGCGCGCAACTCCTGTTCACGCAGACGCGAGGCCAGGATCGACAGCGCCCGTGACCGGTTTTTATGTTGCGACCGCTCGTCCTGGCATTCGACCACGAGCCCCGTGGGGAGGTGCGTGACGCGAATGGCGGAATCGGTCTTGTTGACATGCTGGCCACCGGCCCCCGAGGCGCGAAAGGTGTCGATCTTGAGGTCCGCCGGGTTGATCGTGATCTCGCGCTCTTCCACCTCGGCCATCACCGCCACCGTGCACGCCGAGGTGTGAATGCGTCCCTGCGCCTCGGTGAGGGGCACGCGCTGGACCCTGTGGCCGCCCGATTCGAACTTGAGCCGCGAATAGACCGAGGGGCCCGCCAGTCGCGCAATGATCTCCTTGTAGCCGCCATGCTCGCCTTCGCTGGCGTGGACGACTTCCATCTGCCACCCCTGTCGCGTCGCGTAACCCGCGTACATGCGATAGAGGTCGCCCGCGAACAGCGCGGCCTCGTCGCCGCCGGTGCCGGCGCGCACCTCGAGAAAGATGTTGCGCTCGTCATTGGGGTCGCGCGGCAGCATGAGGCGCTTGAGGTCCGCCTCGCAGGACTCGCGCGAGCGCTCGAGCGACGCGATCTCCTCGTTGGCCATGGCGCGCACGTCGGGATCGGTGTCTTGCAGCAGGGTTTGGGCGGCGGCCATCTGCTCCTCGGTCCGGCGCCACGCCGCGAATCGCTCCACGACCGGAGTGAGTTCGGCGTGTTCGCGCGACAATCGCCGGAAGCGGTCCTGGTCCTGGGTCACGAGCGGGTCGGAGAGCTCGGCCGTGGTCTCCTCGAGCCGCGATGCCAGGCGCTCGAGCTTCGTGGTCAGCGAGGCCTGCATCACGATGCTTTGTCGTCGAGATGGAACAGGGCGCGGGTTGCCCCGACGAGATCGAGTTCGGTGTCGGTCCTGGCGTCCCGCAAGGTTGTGCTCGGGCCGTGCATGAACTTGTTGGTGAGGGCGTGGGCGAAGCGTAGCAGCACCTGTTCGGCGGGCTCGCCGCGCTCCAGCGCCCGGCGGGCGCGCTCGAGCTCCGCGTCCCGCAAGGCCTCGGTGGCCGCCCGCAGCGCGCGTACGGTGGGCACCGAATCCAGCGAGTGCACCCACCGCATGAACTCGATGACCTCGCTTTCGATGATGGTCTCCGCTTCGCGAGCGGCGGCCTGGCGGGATTCCATGTTCTCCTCTATCACGCCTTTCAGGTCGTCGATGGTGTACAGGTAGACGTCCGGCAGTTCGCCGACCTCCGGTTCTATGTCGCGCGGCACGGCGAGATCGACGAGAAACATCGGCCGATGCTTGCGCGTCTTGAGGGCCCTCTCCACCGCGCCCTTTCCGAGCAGCGGCAGGACGCTCGCGGTGCAGGAGATCACGATATCGGCGCCCGCCAGATAGTCCGGGAGCTCGAGAAGCGAGACCGCCTCGGCCCCGTAGATGCCTCCGAGACTGCTGGCGCGTTCGACCGTCCGATTGGCCACGATCATGCGCCGGATGCCCTGTTCCTTCAGATGGCGGGCGGCCAGTTCTATCATTTCGCCGGCGCCGATCAAGAGCACCGTCTGATGGGACAGGTTGTCGAAGATGCGCCGCGCGAGGCTCACCGCCGCGTATGCCACCGATACCGCGTTGGCGCCGATGGCGGTGTCCGTGCGCACCTGCTTTGCGACCGAGAAGGTGTGCTGGAACAGGCGATTGAGCAGCTTGCCGGTGGTCCCGGCCTTGTGCGCCGCGGCGAACGCGGTCTTCATCTGGCCCAGTATCTGGGGTTCCCCGAGGACCAGGGAGTCGAGGCCGGAGGCTACGCGAAAGGCGTGCGCGACCGCCAGCCGCCCGTCATGCACATAAAGGTACGGACGGACCGTGCGCGGAGGGAGTCTGTGGTAGTGGCAAAACCAGTCGATCAGCGATTCGCCGGAGGCGCCGTCGAGACCGCAATAGAGTTCCGTGCGGTTGCAGGTCGACAGGATCGTGGCCTCGCCGGCCCCGGCCTCGGTTACCGCGCGCAGGGCGTCGGGCAGGGTCTGCGAATCAAAGGCCGCCTGCTCGCGGAGCGCGACCGGTGCGGTTTTATGGTTGATGCCCAGTGTTACGAGGTGCATGGTCTTTGGACCGAGACGGAAATCCCCAAATCCGAGCCGCCGCGACGGCCTCGAATGTTATAACAGCGACTGCCAGGACGGCCCGCATCGGATGGGAGGCCGCGCCCATCCATCCGATCCCGATCACCGCACTATCGGCCAATGCCAACAACACATAGCCCAAGGATACCATAAACCCCGGAAAGGCGCGGCGTGCCAGGATCAAGCCGAAGGCCACCCCGGCGGCGAGCACGGCCGCAAGGAAGAGCTCGCCGCCCGAGCCGAGGCCATGGATCGCCCACAACACCGCGCCAAGCACGGCGGTGGCCATCAGGGGCTGGATGCGGGGAAGCGGCCAGCGCTCCCGGCCAAGGGCCTCCTGTTGGCTTTCAAGGGCGGCGGCGGTGAGCAGGAGCAGACTTGCCCGCAAGGTCTCGCTTACCCACGGCCCGAGGCCGATGGAGGCCATGAGCCGCTGGCTCCCGTCGATGCCGGCGCCCAGGAGCGCTATGACGCCGGGGCCGTGAGCAAAGAAATGCGTCCATGCGGCGATGGCCGGGAAGTCGCTCGCCGTGGCCACGAGGAAGGCCACCGCGCAGGCGGCCTCCACGAGAATGATGAGGTAGATCGCCGATAGCGGCCGGCGGCTCACCGGGTTGTTCCCGAATGGCGCCAGTGCCGCGGCGAAGGGGAGCACGCAGGCCAGCAGCGGCAGCGCCATCGCCAGATGCCCCGAGCGCAATCGCGGCATGGTGAGCGGCGGATGACTGAGGAGGGCGGCCACGAACAGGCCGACCGCCACTGCAATGAGCAGCAAGGCCCCGACCGCCCCGTAGGCGGGCCGCAACGCCAGGCGACGCGCGCGCTTCTTCTGGATCAGCATGACCAATAGCAGGCCATAAAAGAATACGGGCGCCATCGGTGTCAGGCGCTGATAGGGTCCGATGACGATATGCGCCACGCCCCGAAGCGCGAGCGGCGCGGACAGGCCAATGGCCGAAAACAGCACGCCGATGGCCGCCACCAGCAGCAGGCCGCCGGCGAGGTCGGCGCGTCGGGCGAGCAGCAGCGGGATCAGGCGGTCGGCGGCAAGATACAAGACGAGAAAGGTCAAAAGCGCCCGGCTGCTATGCGCGGCAAGGCCCGCCCAGACGAGCGCCAGGATGGCGCTTATGAGCACGCGCGCCAGGGTATTGGCGGTACGCCACGCGCTCGGCGTCTCGAGTCGGCTCTGGGCCAGCGCGCAGGCGGCCCCCATGGTGGTGCCGGACAGCAGGATTGCGAGCAGTGCCGGACCCCAACCAAAACCGAGACCAAAGGCCGCGCCCGCCAGGAGCAGCGGGGTCCCGAGGAGGCCGAGATCGTGCAGCCCGGAGACGATCCCCGGGCCTGCCGCGCCGCTCGGCTCTGTACTATAATGGCCCGGGCCTTCCCCAAGCGCGAGCGCGAGTCGGCCCAGGAGGCGGTAGGCCAAGGCCAGGACCGGGATGGCGATCAGGGGGAGTAGAATCAGGTTCATGGCACAGGGTCTCCCTCGGGCTTTCGGAGAGCATAGACGCTCACGGTCTCGATGGGCCCTATCCTACCAGCGAATGGGAGCGTTATGAGGCAGGGTCTGTGGCGGGCGGCGCTCCCGGTCTTGGCGCTCGGTATTCTGACGGGCTGCGCGACGACCGCCGAGCGGCCCGCGTCCGTCTCCCGGCCGCATCCGGCATCGGCGCCGGTCGCGCCCCTCTCGGGCCGACTCTTCTATCATGTCCTGCTCGGCGACATCGCCGGCCAGCAGGGGCACTTGGGGCAGGCCGCGAAGGCCTTCGGGCAGGCCGCGCAAGAGACCGGTGATCCGGGCCTGACGCGACACTCGGCGCTGCTCTCGCTCTACGCCCGCCGCTATGGCCAAGCCCGTCAGTTGACCAAGTTGTGGCTCGCGAAGGCCCCGCAGAGCGTGAGCGCGCGCGCCGCCCTGGCGGATGCCGATCTGGGTCTGACCCGGATCGCGGCCGCCGAACGGGGGTTTGCGCAGGCCCTGAGCCAGGCGGCGATCCACGAGGGGCCAGAGGGCCGCGCGTTTACCTTCGAACACATAGCGACCCTGCTCCTGCGCCACAAACGCGCCGCGCTGACCGTGACGGTCATGCGGGCCCTGACGCGACTCCATCCGAAAGACCCGATCGGCAAATACGCCCTGGCCGAGCTTGCGCGTCACAGTCACGACCGCGCGACGGCGCTGCGCGCGATCAACGCGGCGCTGGCCCTGAAGCCCCATTGGGAAGGGGCCGCCGTCTTGAAGGCGCGCATCCTGTGGACCATCGCGCCTCGCCGGGCCTTGGCGTTCTCCGCCCGGTTTCTGCAACGCAACCCGTCGGCGACGCGGCTGCGCCTAGACTATGCCCGGCGCCTCGTCTCGCTCCAATATTGGCATCGGGCGCTGACGCAGTTTCAGATGATCGCGGCCGCTGCTCCCAACGACCCGCGGGTGCTGTATGCCGCGGGCCTGATCGCCTTGCGCTCCCACGAGTTCACGCTCGCGAGATCCTATCTCAAGCACAGCTTGGCCCTGGCCCCGAATGATGCGCATGCCGATCTGTACCTGGGCGAGATCGCCGAGAGCCAAAAACGCTATGCGCGCGCGCACTATTACTACGTGCGCGTCGGCAAGCCCTACCGGTTCACGGCCCTGATGCGCGATGGCCTCATGCTGCTTGCGCAGTCGGCCCCGCATCTTGCCTCGCAGCGGTTGGCGCGGATAACCGCCCATACCCCGGCCCAGGTCGTGGCGTTGGCGATCGCGCGCAACGAGGCGCTGATGGCCGCGGGGCAATACGCCAAGGGGCTTGCGCTGCTGAATGCCGCCATGAAACGCGCCCCCCACCCCGATGTCCTGCTTTATGCCCGCGCCCTGGATGAGGAGAAACTTGGTGCGACGGCGCAGGCCGAGCGGGATCTGAAGCGGCTGGTGGCGGCCCATCCCAAGAGCGCGACGGCCCTCAATGCCCTCGGTTATACCTACATCGACAACGGCCAGCGCGTGCGACACGGCATGGTCCTGGTCCGTCGGGCGTTGGCGCTCGCCCCCGGAAATCCGGACATCCTGGATAGCGTCGGTTGGGGGTATTACCGCGAAGGGCATCCGAAGACCGCCGTCGGCTACCTGCAGAAGGCCTTCGATCTGTCGCACGATCCCACGATCGCCGCGCATTTGGGCGCCGTGCTGTGGGGCTTGGGGCACCACGCGCGCGCCTTGCGCCTGTGGCGCGAGGCGCGCGCGAAGGCGCCGGGCAACAGCGCCCTGAAGGCTGAACTCGCCAAGCACCGGGCGCCATGATGTCGCGATTCGTCGTGGCCCTCATCGCCATTTTTCTGGCGGGTTGCGCAGCCGTTCCCCCGACTGCGGTCCGCCATCCCGGGCGCGTGTGGCGCACGCACCGCATGCGCATGATGGCGATCCAGCGCTTTCGCGTATCCGCGCAGGGCGCGGTGCGCGCCGGCCACCACGGCGGGTCGCTGGCGTTGCGTTGGATCGTGAGGCCCACGGCCTACCAGATGACCGGCTACGGACCATTCGGGCGGCTCATTTTTCGTTTGCGCGCCGATGCCATGGGCGCGCGCCTCCTGACCGGGCGCGGTCATTTCCAGGGCGCGAGCGCCTCGCGCCTCTTGTGGCGCTTGACCGGCTGGCGCTTGCCGGTGGCGGGCCTGCGGTTTTGGATACGCGGGATACCGGCGCCCGGACCCGTGGCCCGCCGCCGACTCGACCGCGCCGGGCTTTTGGCATCCCTGCGCCAGAATGGCTGGACGATCCGCTACCGCCGCTATCGCCGCACGCGAACGGGGCGGTTGCCGCGCCTTCTGACCCTGACGCATGCCGTCACCAAGGGCCCGGGCCCGCTCGTGGTGACGATCCGAATCGACAGGTGGGATGTGACATGAGCAACGAATGGCCGGCGATTTGGCCGGCACCGGCCAAGATCAACCTGTTCCTGCACGTGGTGGGCCGTCGATCCGATGGCTACCATGAGCTCCAGACCGTCTTTCAGTTTATCGACTGGCAGGACGATCTGCGGTTCGCGGTCCAAGACGATGGCGTGATAGCCCGTGCCCATGACGTGGCCGGCATCGACGCCGACCGAGACCTCACCGTGCGCGCCGCGCGCCTCCTGCAGGAGGCCTCGGGAAGCCCTCTCGGGGTCCGCATCCAGATCACCAAGCGCCTCCCGATCGGCGGAGGGCTGGGCGGCGGGAGTTCGGATGCCGCCACCACCCTGCTGGCCCTGAACGCCTTGTGGGGGCTGAACTGGTCCCTGGATCGCCTGGCGGAGATCGGGCTCTCCCTGGGCGCCGACGTGCCGGTGTTCGTGCGCGGCGCGTCGGCCTGGGCGGAGGGCGTGGGTGAGCGGCTGACCGCCGTCGATCTGCCCGAGCCGTGGTATGTGGTGATCGTGCCCGATGCCGCGGTCCTGACCGGACCGGTCTTTGCCGGGCTTCATTTGACAGGCTTCCGGCGGCCCATCACAATACGCGACTTCCGTGCCGGACAGGAAGATAATGACCTCGTGGCGGTCGTGCG
>DAHWGZ010000449.1 GCA_027335965.1 Acidiferrobacter sp. | reverse complement strand
CGCAAGACGGTCACGACAAGCAGGATTGCGAGACGGCGGCGGCCAAGCGCTGGCTGGCGGCCACGGGCGACCGTCTACGAGATCAGCGCGTCACGCTGTTGGGTGATGACCTCTACAGCCGCCAGCCGTTGTGCGAAGCGGTCCTGACGGAAGGCCTGCACTTCCTTTTTGTCTGTAAGCCGAGTTCGCATCCCACGCTGTACGAGTGGGTCGAGAGCCTTGCGCGTTCGGGGGGGCGTGACCACCCATGAGATCACGCGCCGCCGGGGCCCAAAGACCTACACGGATACGTACCGCTTTGCCGCGCAATTGCCGCTCCGAGCCGGCAATAATCCCCGAAACAGCCCGCGCCCTCGCCTCTCGCGCCCATGCGGGCGGCCCGCGCGGCGCATGGCATGGTCGCCATGCATCAACACGCCCATAAGCACAGCGACAGGATTTTGGTCGTTCTTTCTCATAGCGTTAGATTCTGTGCTGCTGCTGTTGTGCGCGGCCGACCTATGATACTACCGGAATCCGGTTGGGATAAGGTCTGCAGGGATTCCAGGCGGTCGCGGCACCCCGCGCCCCGATAAGCCCCGCCTTTCCTGGCAAGACGGTATTTGACTGCGGGAATCCGGCACCTTTTCACCTGCAC
>DAHWGZ010000448.1 GCA_027335965.1 Acidiferrobacter sp. | reverse complement strand
TTTATCGAGACCGGCCATTAAGACGCCGTTGTTCTTACATCAGCGCGACGATACCAACGCCTTCGGCGATGTCCGCCACAACGCTGCCCTCGCCAAGGCCGACGGCGACGTCCGCGGCTCCCTCACCTGTTCCCGCCCCCGCGTCTGCCGCCGCTCCCGTTCCCGCCCCCGGGTCGGCCGGTGGTTTAGTTTCACCGCTCGACTCTCCAGAGGGTTTAGCGGTCCCGCCAGGCTTACCTCCCATGAGCGCGCTTTGGCCCCAGTCTTGCGGTACGCCGACACCGGCGGCTGCGACCGTGTTGGCCGCATTATTAGCAGCTGTGGCGACCGCCTGGCGCTTGCCGAGCAGGGCTATGCGCCCCGGTGAGGAGTACACTGCTGAAGGGCGCACCGCGTCCTTGTGCCAAAAAAGTGCGGTTTTACGTGATTGTCAACGCGAATTTCGCGTGTCTACTCCGAGTATCGCCAGAAACCGCTAGAAACCGCTGTGTTTTTCAGGTCCCGCAATGCTAGCATTGCGACAAGCGGGTTGCGACTACGCGGCCGGCGCTGGGCTCCTGGTACTATAGGGGCCCTTCTGCTTTATCGGTCCTGGGGGCCAGGAGGCCAAATGGATTTCCATATCGAATATGAGCGCGAAG
>DAHWGZ010000447.1 GCA_027335965.1 Acidiferrobacter sp. | reverse complement strand
ATTCAAAGGCGTCTGGAGTCATGGCGCCGGGATTATACGGGAAAGGTGAGCACAGTACTGTTGTCCTGTCGACAAACCCGTTATACTGCGCGCGCGCCGGGATGGCGGAACTGGCAGACGCGCCGGACTCAAAATCCGGTGGTAGAGATACCGTGTGGGTTCGACCCCCTCTCCCGGCACCAATAAAAACAAGCGGTTAGCGCACAATACCCCACGCAGGCCACCCCTCATTTGATTTTTTGCTCCAAATTTGCTCCACTTGCTGCCGACCATGGTAACCGCTTCCAACAGGGGGCACAGTGGCGTCTATCCGAAAGCGTGGAGAGTTGCAGTGGGAGGCGCGCGTGCGTCGACGCGGTCAGCCCATCCAATGCAAGACCTTCACCACCAAGGCCCGCGCGGAGACCTGGGTCCGGCAGGTCGAAGGCGAAATGGACCGCGGTGTGTTCGTCTCGCGCGCCGAGGCCGAGAATACGACCTTGGCCGAGGCCTTGGCCCGTTATGCGCAGGAAGTCACGCCCCGCAAAAAAGCCACCACCGCGAACCGGGAACGCGACCGCATCCGAGCCTGGGCCGCTTCGTCTCTATCACAGCGGTCTCTGGCGAGCATCCGAGGCAAGGACGTTGCAGCCGCCATTCGC
>DAHWGZ010000446.1 GCA_027335965.1 Acidiferrobacter sp. | reverse complement strand
TTCGCCCAGGGCCTTAATATCGGCCCTTGTTATCGTTAGGGCCGTGTCTCGGGCCTTCCCGGCCGCGTCGGTACGGCAGTGCCCGCGCAAGGCGAGGAACCTCGTGCTTAGTCGCGTGCCGTCACCTGATCTTACACCGCCTTCGGGCTCTTTACCTGGGTGCGGCTGAACGCCGACTGAGGCTTGGCGTTCTTGACGTTTCCCTTGGCATGCATGCCGGAGATTGCCACGGCGCTGAGGCGCAGCACCGGGCCGCCCCAAAGTCGCTTCGGTGGGTTCCTGCCGACATGACGGCACCGCTCGGTTCACGGGCCATGCGGCCCGCAATGCAGGCCATGCGGCCCGCAATGCAGGCCATGCCCCCACAAAGAAGGGGTTGTCCACGGCCCGCAATGATAGCGGGGCTTGCCGCGCGTCGGGTCAGGAGAGGCGGACGGGTCTGGCCCCCGGTCCCGCGGCTGAGCGCACGATGGCCGCAAAGATCGGATCCAGGGTGCGCGCCAAGCGGTTCAGGGCGGGATTGTGGTAAGGGGCAAAGACCGCGCTTGGCGTGCGATAGGTGATGTCGGCAGTGCCATTGGGGTTGGCCGTGATATAGATCCTGAGCGGTGCCTCGATACCGGCGGCCACACTGTCTTTGAGC
>DAHWGZ010000445.1 GCA_027335965.1 Acidiferrobacter sp. | reverse complement strand
CTCGAGCGCCATCGATTATGGATCGAGCACAAGCGCGCCGAAGCCCGCAGGACGGCCGCGCCGCCCGAGCCGTTCCCGCCGCTCGCCATCGAGTTGATCGCCTGCGCCGAGCGCTGGCGGGTGCATCTGGCCGGAGGCGGCGGCCCGGTGCGCGTGCACGCCGCGGGCGAGCTGCTCACCGTGAGCGGTGATGCGGGCAATCGTGGCGCGGTTCGCCTGGCGCTGCGCCGCTGGCTGCAGGAGCGGGCGAAGGCGGTGCTCGGACCGGCGCTCGATGCGTGCGCCCGCGAGCTTGGCTTTCGCTACGAGCGCATGGTTATCCGCTGCCAGCGGACACGCTGGGGAAGCTGCTCGGCGCGCGGCACCATCAGCCTCAACGGCTGCCTGTTGTTTCTGCCACCGAATGTGGTGCGCTATCTGATGATCCACGAGCTCTCGCACACCCGGCACATGAACCACTCGGAGCGATTCTGGCAGTGCGTGGCGCGCTATTGCCCCGAGTACCGCCGGCTCGACCGGGCGCTGCTGCAGGGCTGGCGGCACGTGCCGGCCTGGGTGTTCGGCGAAGGCGCGGCGTGAGCGGAAGCGGCAGGAGCGGGCGAGTCGACCTGAAGGGCGAGGCGATCCATTGGGATCTGGGCGCC
>DAHWGZ010000444.1 GCA_027335965.1 Acidiferrobacter sp. | reverse complement strand
GGCAGCCTTGTCGGGCGAGCGGGACATAACCCGGCACTCTAAACGAATCGGCGGCATGACGAATAGGCCTTGCGCGGTCGGCCATCCTTCGGCACCATGCCCGACCATGGCCCGCCCCAAGGACACCGAACCGCGCCTCATCGCCCAGAACAAGAAGGCCTGGCACGATTACTTCATCGAACAGCGATTCGAGGCCGGACTCGTGTTACAGGGTTGGGAGGCCAAGAGTCTCCGTGATGGGCGCGCGCAGCTAAAGGAAAGCTATGTCATCGTCCAGAACGGCGAGATCTTCCTGTTCGGGGCCCACTTCTCGCCATTGAAGACAACCTCGACCCATATCAAGGCCGACCCCACGAGGACACGCAAGCTTCTGTTGCATAAGCTCGAGATCAGCCGTCTCGTGGGGGCCGTCGAGCGCCGCGGCTACACGCTCGTACCGCTCTCCCTTTACTGGAAATTCGGCCGCGCCAAGATCGAGATCGCGCTCGCCAAAGGCAAGAAACAGCACGACAAGCGCGCCGCCCTGAAGGAGCGGGAGTCCAACCGCGAGCAGGAACGCGCAATCAAGCAGCACTAGGCTGAACTTGCTAGCCTCCCCAAACAGATTTCCCTTGGCATTCAAGCCTTTTCGCAAAAATCCGGTGGC
>DAHWGZ010000443.1 GCA_027335965.1 Acidiferrobacter sp. | reverse complement strand
GTTGGATTTACGAGGAACCCTGCACCTCGGCATGCCCTGAAGGCGTCGCAATCCACGTCGAAACCGATCGTCCCCCAAGAACACAGAATTATCGTATTCCGGCGATCCGATTGCAAGGAGGAGGAAGGGGGTCGAGGTGGCCATCGTCTCTGGCGGGCGATGGGGCCCAAAACACGGCCGCGATGCAAGAATTGCGGTGTCCGAACACGTCCATGGCGGACGTCCAGCGTCTGCGCGCGGTTGAATGCCCATGGCGAGCATCATATCGGGAGCAGCCGGCACCGAGGGGTTGCTTGAGTCCTAGGCCGGGGCTTGCCGCGATAGTGGGGCGGCCGCTGGCGGCTTGCGCATCGGCAAGGCCTATCCTAGTCTGAACTTGCCCCCACTGTAGTAACGTCTCTTCCACGCAAGGTGCTGTGCTTCCAGAGGTTTTCTGGGATTTGGGAGGATTTTTGGGGGTTGAAGTGTAGTCACTAATATGCTGCATAATATGTTGACATGCGCGTGGAGATGGCGTATATAATGCCTATGCCAAAACGTATTGGCGCAGCCTACGTAGTCACAACGACCCGCCACTATAAGGGCCGGGTCTACCATTCCCATCTGCTGCGGCGCAGCTACCGGGAAGGGGGTAAGGTCCGCAACGA
>DAHWGZ010000442.1 GCA_027335965.1 Acidiferrobacter sp. | reverse complement strand
TACCGCGCCAGCCTTCGACTCTACTCTCCTATAAAGAAAGAACCACACGATTGTCTTATGTGGTCCGTTTGCCTGTGTTGTGCAGGACTCGGCTATGTCTCTGCAGATCTGGCGCCGACCTTTAGACCAATTCAATATCAGCAATCGATGACGACGGCGCATGTGGGCCATCTTCTTCATGGGCGCTATGGGTGAGCGAAACGTCGTTGTGCAATAGGCGTCTCGGAACGTGCTGGCCAAAGTAGCCGATGTCCGGCGGATAGGCCCGCCCGCTCATCGATCAGGGGCAGGCAGAGTTTCGCTGGCAACGGGACTACAAGCTAGCCTGGCCTGGACTGGCGGGTGGTTGGTCGCTGTACCGCCGGCCTACGCCAGCCAGACGTGCCCGAACTGCGGGCAGACCGACACAGCTAACCGTCCGACGCAGTCCGAATTCAAGTGTGTGGCGTGCGGCTTCGAAGACAATGCCGATCTCGTCGGCGCCTTGAATGTTCGCGGGGCAGGACATGCCCGTTGCGCCTGCATTGCGAGCCGTAGACAACCCTCCGTTTGTGCGGGCCGCCTGGCCCATGAAGCAGGCGGGTCCATAATGCCTCCAGCAGCAGAAACCCACCGAAGCGACCTACGGGCGACGTAATACCGTCCGTCA
>DAHWGZ010000441.1 GCA_027335965.1 Acidiferrobacter sp. | reverse complement strand
ATGATCACCGAGATCATGGGCGGGTGGGTCCAGGAGGCGATCTGGCGGCGGATGGCGCCGCGATCCGCATCGGTCAGGGTATCGTAGCGCCGCACCCACAGCGCGTAGTCCTGCTCGAGCAGGTTTCTGTAGGCGCTTCGCCCCCAGACGGCCAGCGCGTCCTTGGCACGCGCCGGCAGCGGTAGGCGATGGAGCAGGGATTTGGCGAGTGCGCGCCGCTGCATGCGTTGCGGCGGACCCCCTATGAGCGCCTGCCGGGCGGCGCGCAACCGCGTCGCCGTGCGCCGGAGGGGCTCTGTGAGGCGCCAGGATCGGGAGGTGGTGATCTGCTGGAGGGTGGCGCGGGTCGTCTCCAGATCCTTCTGTGCGGCCTGGAGCTGCTTCAGGGGTGGTCGTTCCGGGTTTTGGGCATATAGCGCAAGCCAGCCCTCGAGCGCGCCGAGCGCATCGCCGTGCGTAGGCGGAGTGGACAATCGTACCGCTATGGTATCGGCATGGGCGACGAACTCTTCCGGGATCGCCAATTCGATCCAGGAGTCGTTATCCCACAGCCACAGCCCGACCCCGGTGTCCAATGACGCAGAGGGCGATAGCCCCCGCCGGGATTCCCCGAACAGCGATTCGCGCCGGCCGTCCCATACCCAGAGGG
>DAHWGZ010000440.1 GCA_027335965.1 Acidiferrobacter sp. | reverse complement strand
GAGGTGATGGCGTAGCCGGCCGCCGCCAGGGTCGCGAGCAAGGCGAGCCCGGCAAACGCCACAATCCGCCAGCGCCGCGATCGCCCGATACCGGCATTACTCATAAGGCAGGGTGTTCATGGGCCGCGCCGTGCCGATCGCGGGCCGTGGATCCGGCAACGTTTGCGCATCCGCCGTCCGCGGTCCGGCGGCGCACACCCCGCGCCCAAGCGGCCGGCCCGATGCGCGACCGGTGCTCACTCACGCCCTGCGACCGCGCCACGAGCGCCCCAAAATGCCCAGACAGGACCGCCCATGCGGCTCCCTACCCCCGATTTTTCTATCTTGGAGTATAGCTGAGTCGGCACCAGGACCCGAACCCGGGGCCAACTCGGCCTTCGGCCATTGATTCCCATTCCCGACATGCACTACCATTTCCGCGCAATCCATTCGGCTTCTCGGACATGCCTGCACGCCGAGGGCCACGATCAATGCGCCGCCAGCGACATCGGGCGTATCCCACGCGCTCGCCGGGACCGCCCCAATCCGGATCGCACCCATCATCTCTCGACGATCAGACAGGATCCCGGGGGATACGCGATTATTGACCAAAACCGCCGCGCGCCCTCAATCGGATGGTGCCCGGCCCTGGAGTGCCGCAGCCCATGATGG
>DAHWGZ010000043.1 GCA_027335965.1 Acidiferrobacter sp. | reverse complement strand
CGATCTCGTGCTGCTGCCGGTGCTGCCCTCGCCCCTGGATCTATGGGCGAGCCGGCGCAGCGCCGAGCTCGTGCAAGGTCTGCAGCTGCGGGGGTGCTTCGTGCTGAATCAGGTGGAAGCACATAGTGCGCTGTCGCGGGCCTCGCAGTCGGCCATCGCCGCGATGGGGCTGCCGGTGTTGCCGGTAGCCATCGGCCGGCGGGCCATCTATCGCAGCGCCGCCCTGGAGGGTCTCAGCGTCTACCACATGGGTAAGCGCGCCGGGGCCGCCCGCGACGAGATCGAACGACTCATCGAGGAGATCTTGAAATGAGCAACCTGGAAGATAAATTGAGCGCGAGCCTGCAAACGCAACGGCGCCGCCCGGGCGTCAAGACGGGCGAGGGCGAGAAGCCCGCGCCGGCGCCCGTGAGTGGCGCGGACAAGGGCCGCGAGACGCGCGCAGACGAGGTGGACCTGAATGCCGGCGGCGGACGGGGCGTGAACCCGCCGCGCGTCTGGCCGGACTGAAGGTTCACGCGCGCAGCATGTGGATGGCGTCGCCGCACGCCATGGAGGCCTATAACCGGACATACGGGGTTGCAAGGGTATGGCGGTCCAGTTGGTAGATTACCCGGAGCTGCTCGAAGATCTCGGTGAACACGCGGCCGAGGTCCTGGAGGCGAATTGGCACGAGGCGGCGCGCGTGTTCACGTCGCGCGGCCTCGAGGCCTACCTGGAGGGCGCCGGCAGCCTGAGGGCGCTCGGACGCGGCAGCGATCTCGTGGTGGCGTTCGTCGAGAGCGCGCCGCAGGTGGCGCGCGAGATCGGCGAGCAGGCGGTCTTCGAGATGCTGTCGACCGCCATTCGCATGTACTCGAAGACCAGCGCGCAGGTCCTGTCGTTGTTTTTCTCGACCGCGCCCGTGGTCGCGCGGCGGCTGGGCGAAATCGGCCTGTTCCGTGGTTATCTGGTTTTGATCGACCAGCTTTTGGCGCAGGCCCCGCAGGGGGTGCGGCCGATGCTTGGCAAGATCGAGGTGCTGCTCGATCAGATGACGCTTGGCGGCTTGCGGCGCTGGGCGATGTGGGGTGTATCCGCGTATCGCAACGATTTCGCGGCGCAAGGGGAATTTTTCGGTCTTGCAAGTCCGCAGTCCCTGGCAGTGATGCAGCAGGAGCGGCGCGGGGTGCTGTTCATCGACATCCAGCGGCGGCTCGTCATGTATCTGCGCGCGCTATGGGGACGGGATTTCTTCCTCCGGCCGACCTCCGGGGATTTCGAGACGCGCGAAGGCTACCGCCCGTACATGGAGGACTATTTCATCTACGTGCCGGACGCCTATGACGATTCGGAAAACGGGCAGGGCAAGCGGACGCCGGCGCTGGAGGTGTTCCGCGCGGCGGCCGCTCACGCCAGCGCCCATGTGGTGCATTCGCGCTTCGACGCGCGTTTCGAACTCGCCGCCCCCGCGCGACGGCCGTGGATCGGGCTCCTCGAGGATGCCTGGGTGGAGCGCCGCGCCATCAGCGCGTTCCCGGGCCTGTATGTCCTATGGCGGCAACTCGTGACGGTGCCGGCGACGGTGGACAAGGCCGGGGAACCCGATCTGGCCGCGGTCCTCGACCGTTGCGCCCTGGCGCTGCTCGATGCCGAATACCAGGACGATCATCCGATCGTGGCGGCCGCGCGCGAGGCGTTCGCGCGTCTGCCGCACGATGATGGCGATCGCTACACCGGCATTCTGGAGTCGGCGGAGCGCCTGGAGGCCTTGGCGAAAGACGGTGGGCTCGAGTTCACGCCGAGCATGGATACCAGCGCCATCCCCTATCGCGACGACAATCGCTACCTCTGGACCGCGCCGCATGTCGCGGATCTGGGCGATCCGCTCTCGGGGGGGCAGCCCCAGGTGCGCAAGTACGTGAGCCTGATGGAGATGATGAACACGCTCGACGTGGAGACCGCCGGCGACGATGCCCAGGAGGTGTGGATCCTCGCCACCGAGCTGTACGACGATGACGGCACGACCTTCAACGAGCGCGAGGGCAAGACGCCGATCTCGCAACCGATGACCTATTCGGAGTGGGATTATCAGACGCAGCTCGAGAGGCCGTTGTGGGTGACGCTCTACGAGAAGCGGCCCAAGGCGGGGGATCCCGAGGTCATCAACGGCTTTTTGGAGCAGCAGAAGCCGCTGGTGCAGCGCCTGAAGAAGCTGATCGAGGCGGTCCAGCCGCAGGGCGTGATCCGCGAGCGCAAGGTCGAGGATGGCGATGACATCGATATCAATGCCGCGGTGCTGGCGCTGAGCGACATCCGCATGGGCCAGCAGCCGGATCCACGCATCGGCATCCGCACGAGGCTTCATATCCGCGATCTTTCGGTGATGCTGCTGATCGATCTGTCGGAGTCCACGAACGACGCCTTGCGCTCGCGCGCCGAGGGCGATGTCACGGTCTTGCAGCTGGCGCGCGAGGCGGCGGCCTTGCTGGCGCAGGCCCTGGAGCGCATCGGCGACCCGTTCATGCTCTGCGGTTTCGATTCCAACGGGCGCCACGACGTGGAGTTCTATCGCTTCAAGGAATTCGACGGGCCCTATGACGACAAGGTGAAGGCGCGACTGGCTGGCATGACCGGGCAGCTCTCGACACGCATGGGCGCGGCCCTGCGGCATGCCGGCAGCCTCATGGACCGGCGCGCGAGCCAGAAGAAGCTGGTCATTTTGCTGACCGATGGAGAGCCCGCGGACAACGACGTGCGCGACCCCCAGTACCTGCGCTTCGATACCAAGAAGGCGGTCGAGGAATTGGCGCGCAAGGGCATACGCACGTTCTGCCTGTCCCTGGACCCCTATGCCGACGAATATGTCTCGCGCATCTTCGGGGCGCGCAATTATCTGGTCCTGGATCACGTGGACAGGCTGCCGGAGAAGCTACCGCAACTCTATATCGCCATGACTAAGTAAGGAGAAGGGAAGGGATGGCCATGGGATCCTTAGGGGTGTGGGTGCCGCTTTTGCCGGTGGTTTCGGCGCTGATAATCCTGGCGTTTTTGCGCGACACCCGCAAGGCCGCGTCGCGCGTCAGCGTCTCGATTCTGGGCCTTACGCTCGCGCTCGCGCTCGCGCTGCTCGTGCGTTATCTCGTGACGGGCACCGAGGCGGTCATCGATTCCGGGGGGGTGTTCGGAAGCCTGTGGCTCGATCCTCTGAGTCTCGTGCTGTGGGCCTTCGTGTCCGGCATCAGCCTCATCGTGCACATCTATTCCGTGCGCTACATGGTCGAGGAGCCGGGTTATGCGCGATTCTTCGCGTTACTCGATCTCATGACCGGGGTGATCCTGGTCATGGTCTCGGCGGCCAATCTGCTGACCCTTCTAGTGGCGTGGTTCTTGGTCGGCGTGGTCTTGTATTTCCTTTTGGGGCATGACCACAGGCGCCCGGCGGCCGGGCGCTACGCCTTTTGGACGCAGATCACTTACCGCTTCGGGGATCTGCCGTTGTGGTTCGCGGCCTTGATCCTCTTCCACTGTTACCACAGCGACTCGCTGCCGGTGATCTTCGCGCGCATCCAGGAGGCGCCGCATTTGCAGTTTTGGGGGATGCCCGTGCCGGAGCTCGCGGGCTTTCTGCTGGCGCTGGCGGCGTTCGCGCGCTCGGCGCAATTCCCGTTGCATATCTGGCTTCCGTACACCATGGACGGTCCGACGCCGGTCTCGGCTTTGATGCACGCCGGTATCGTGAATGCCGGCGGATTTCTGTTCAACCGGTTCGCGCCGCTCTTCGAGCACGCCGGATGGGCCTTGCACTGGGCATTCGGGGTGGGCCTCATGACCGCGCTCATAGGTTCGGGGCTGATGCTCCTGCAAAACGACATCAAGCGCTCGCTCGGCTACTCCACCATGGGGCAGATGGGCTTCATGGTCATGGAGTGCGGCCTCGGGGCGTTTCCGCTTGCGGTCTTCCATCTCATTGCGCATGGCTTTTTCAAGGCCTCGCTGTTTCTCGGGGCGGGCGATGTCATAGGCGATGCGCGCGCGCACGACGGCGTGCCGCCGGATCCGATCTACACCTCGGTGGTGGAGCGGCGGCCGGCGAAGCCCTCGCGCCTGCCCTGGCTCGTGGCGGCAAGCCTCACCGTGCTGGTCCCGGTGGTGGTGTTGAGCCTGTCGCATTTTTTCGTGGCCCAGCATCTTTTTTATGAGCAAGGGGTCGTGGTGCTGCTGTTCTTCGGTTGGGTCACGGGGGCCCAGGCCTTGTTTGCGGCCCACAAGATGTCGCAGCAGGATCCCTGGCGGCTCATGCTCGGCATCCTCGCGTCATTCGTCGTGGTCGTGATCGGCTATACGCTGATCAGCCATTATTTCGGCCGGCTCCTCTACCCCGATGAGCACGAGAGCCTCATGCTGTATCGCGCGGCCAGCATCCATAGATTGTCGTTCGATGCCCTCGTCATGTTGTTGGCGGCGGTGTTCGTGGGGGGATGGGCGCTCACGTTCTTCGCCGAATCCCTCGACTTTGGACGCACGCTTGGCGGGCGTGGACGCGGCGTCTATCTCGGCGTCTATGCCCTTTTGTCGCGCGAGCTGTATGTCGCGGATATCTACGAATGGCTGGGTCAGGTCGTCGTGCATTGGTCGCGGCGGCTCAATGTCTGGCTCAGGTGGTGTTGATATGGACCTCGCGTTGTGGGCCTTGGCCGCTTTGTTCGCGCCGCTCTTTCCGCTGAGCTGGCTTTTTAACCGCCTGGTGGCAAGTCTGCCCGCGGGGGCGGCCCAAGGGCTTGCGGTGCTCATGTTGCCGCAGCTCGGGATCGAGATTTTGCGCCATGCCCCGCAAGGCCAGGCTTGTCCTGCCGCGCTCAGGCCTTGGGTCATGGCGCTTGCCACGGCGTCGGCCCTGCTCTACGCCGTGCGCGCCTTGAGCGCCCGCGAGCTTGGCGTGTGGACGCGGCTCGTGCTGTGCTCGGGGCTGGCGACGGTATGGCTTGCGTGGGCAGTGGGCGCGCCGACCCAGGCGTTGCGGCTGATGGCGCTGGGCTGGGCCCTGCCGGCTTCGGTGGCCTTATATTTGACCGGGGTCCTCGTAGGGCGCGTGGGTGGCGCGTATATGGGTCTGCACGGTGGTCTGGTTGCGGTCATGCCCCGCATGACGGCGAGTCTAGTGTTCGCGGTGCTGGCGTTGACGGTGACGCCCGTGTTCCCGGCATTCTTCATGTTGTGGAGGGGCCTGGGGTCGATCCCGATCGCGTGGCTGCCGTTTTGGCTGCCGCTCATCTTCTTGTGGGGGTGGGCCGCCGGACGACTCTTCCAGGACCTGCTTTTTGGGGATTACCGCGGCGAGCCGGTGAGCGACATCGGCGGCGTGAGCGTGGCGCTCATCGGCTTCGTGTTCCTGGCCTCGCTGGTCGTGAGCGTCATCGGGAGCGGGGGTGCGTCATGACACTGACGCTTGGTGATCGCCTCAAGGTGCGCTCCATGGTCTATGTGGCGAGCGAGCCCATACCGCGGTTCTGGCCGATGCGCACCTTCATCCATCACAACCCGCTCTATGGCCTTGAGGACCGGCCGTTCGTGACGGCCGTCGAGGAGGGCAGCCGGCTGTTCCATGCGCGCGGCTATCTCGGGCGCGCGCAGTATCAGGACTATCGGCGCGAGGGCAAGATCGATGACGCGCTCTTGCGGCGGCGGATCGGCGATTTTCTGGCCGCGCGCGCCGATCTCCCCCCGGGCCTCGATGTGGAGGCCTGGCTCTGGCACGTGATGACGAGCTGCCGCAGGCCGCGGGCCGTGGAGGGCGGCGATTGGGTGGCGGGCGCGGGCATTGCCGCGGCCTTGCAGGATCGCCCGGCATGGTCGCCGGGGGACGATCTGGACGTGGCGCTGCGCGAGCGGCTCCAGGATCGATACGAACCCACCTCGCCCGTGTACCGGCATGTGGATGCGCTGTTTGGCACCACGATCGCGGCGACCCTGGACGACCTCTTGACCAAAAGCTGTCTCGATTTCTTCGACGAGGGGCAGTCGGCGTGGCAGGCCCCGGGCCGCGAGGCGGGATTTTTTCAGGCCTGGAAGGATCTCGCGCGCCGCAACGCCCGTTTCCTTTTGCGTGGCCTGCATCTGCGTCAGGTCTTGGCCGAGGAGGAGACGGCGGAAGGCATGGTGGCCCATGTCCTGCGGCGGTTGCAGGTGCCGGAGGCCGCCTGGCAGGGTTACATCACGCACGAACTCACGCGCATGCACGGGTGGGCGGGGTTCATCCGTTACCGGATGAGCGCCAAGCATTACTATTGGGCGCAGCGCTATCCGGCGGATCTCGTGGATTTCCTGGCGGTGCGCATGGTGCTGGGATTGGCGCTCCTCCAGGAGGGGAACCGGCGCCACGGCACCCCGGCCTCGGCTTCCGAGATCACGGCCCTTCTGGATGGCGCGCCGCGCGAGGCCTATCTGCGCCACGAGCTTTATGGCGGCACCATTCTGCCGGCATGGGCGCATCAGGTGGACGATGCCCTGGCGCGCCGGCGTCCGGCGGCGCTTGCGCGCCTTGCCTCGGCCTATGGCGCGGCCAAGGCCGATTGGGAGAACCGGCGCGCCGCGCAAGGCCTGCGTGAACTGGCGGGCGAGGTGGGCGACGCCGCCGGGGCGGGATTGAGGAATCTCGCGCCAGCGCACCTGGATGCCCTGCTGTCGGTGCTGCGCGATTGGGAGGACGGCGAGGGCTATGTGTGGCTGCAGGCCATGGAATCCCATTATATCGGCGAGCTCGCCGACAGGATTCGTCCGCCGAGCGATGGAGAGCCGTCCCTGAGGCGCCCGTTTGCGCAGGCGCTGTTTTGCATCGACGTGCGCTCCGAACCCATGCGCCGGCACCTCGAGGCCTTGGGCGACTATCAAACCTTCGGCATCGCCGGGTTCTTTGGCGTCCCGCTTGGCTATCTCGAGTTCGGCAAGGGCACCGAGGCGCATCTGTGTCCGGCGGTGCAGACCCCGAAGAACCTCGTTCTGGAGATACCGGCGGGACTGGAGCTCGAGGAGGAGCCGCTCTATGACGCCCTCCAGCACGTGCTGCACGAGCTCAAGGCCTCGGTGCTGTCCCCGTTCGTGGCGGTGGAGGCCGTGGGCCTGCTCTTTAGCCTGGGCCTCGTCGGGCGCACGCTGGCCCCGCTCGGCTATCATCGCTGGCGCACGCGCCTGCGCGCGGGCAAGCCGATCACGCGCCTCCTTCTCGACAAGTTGAGCACCGAGCAGGCCGATTCCATCCTGCGCGCCGTGCAAAGGGCGATGATCGTGCGCGCCTTGGCGCGCGAGCTGCGCATCCCCCGCGATCAGGTCACGGACGACGATGTGCGCAATCTGCGCGAGGTGGCCCTCGGGAACGAACCGGGCCCCAGCCGGCTGGCGCGGCGGCTTAACATGGGCGAGGCCGCGGAGCAGGACTTCCTGGACAAGCTGCGCAGCGTCTACCGCATCGACCGCGCCGTGACGAGCCTGCAGATGGGGCGGCTTGGGCGCATCGGCTTTAGCGTCGAGGAGCAGGTGCGTTATGTGATGCAGGCGCTGCTGTCCATCGGTCTCGACCGCAACTTCTCGCGGTTCGTGCTGCTGATCGGGCATATGAGCCACAGCGAAAACAACCCCTATGAATCCGCCCTGGACTGCGGGGCCTGCGGGGGCGGGAAGGGCCTGCCGAACGCGCGCGCGCTTGCCACCATGGCCAATAAATCGGAGGTGCGCAGGCGCCTGCGCGAGCGCGGCATCGTGATCCCCGAGGATACGTGGTTCGTGCCGGCCGTGCACAACACCACCACGGACGTCATCGAGCTCCACGATCTCGACATGCTGCCGGCGCGGCACCTTTTGTATCTGGAGCGCCTGCGGAGCGGCCTTGGGGCGGCGGGTCGTTGCTGCGCGGCGGAGCGCATGCCGCTTTTGGACATGCCCGCGCGGCTGGCCGCCGACCCTTTCGCGGCGGCGGCCCTGGCCCAGCGCCAGGCCCACGACTGGTCGCAGGTGCGCCCGGAATGGGGGCTTGCGCGCAATGTCTATGCCATCGTCGGACGCCGCGCCCTGACCGAGGGGGTTGATCTGCAGGGGCGGGCGTTCCTGCAGTCCTACGATTACCGCCTGGATCCCAAGGGCCGCCTGTTGGAGAACATCCTCACCGGGCCGTTAGTGGTGGGGGAGTGGATCAATCTGGAGCACTATTTCTCGGTGGTCGATACCGAGAGCTTCGGTAGCGGCAGCAAGGTCTACCATAACGTCGCCGGACGTTTCGCCGTAATGACCGGCAATCAGAGCGATCTGCGAACCGGGCTACCGAGTCAGACCGTCTTGAAGGATGGTCGGCCCTACCATGAACCCGTGCGTCTCATCGCCATGGTGGAGGCGCCGCTGGAGTTCGCGCAGCGCACCGTCGGGCGCATCGCCAAGGTGCAGGCGCTCATCGGCGGCGGCTGGGTACGGCTGTTGGTGCTGGACCCGGAAGATGATTATCGGATGCACGTCCTGGAAGACGGCGGCTTTCATGTCCATCCACGCTCGGGGCGCGGTTACCACGCCGTGGCCCAAAACCCTGTTTCGGAGACCTCACCATGCAATCGCTGAATCTCAGTCCGTTGAAGAAGCTCGAGATCATTCTGGAGGGGGTCCATAAGGACTTCGCGACCGATCTGCTCGACCGCGCGGGCCTGAAGGGCTACACCATCGTCGGCAATCTCTCCGGCAAGGGCAGTCACGGCATGTACGAGGGGCATGTCATGTTCAACGAAGATGATGCCCTCATCATGATCATCGCGGCGGTGGGCGAGGAGCTCGTGGCCCCCATACTCGAAGGGTTTACCCCGTTTTTCGAACGACATACGGGGGTGGTCTTCGTTTCGGATATCCAGGTCAGTCGTCTCGTCAAGTTCAAGAGCTGACAATCCGCCATCCACTTCAATTGCGAGGTCCCCATGTCCAATCTGGAAACGCAATATCGCATCGAGAAGGAACCCTATTACAGGGAGGTCAATGGAGAAATCGGCCTGTTCGAAGCCGCCTACGCGGCGCGCCTGCCGATGATGGTCAAGGGCCCCACCGGGTGCGGCAAGTCGCGCTTCATCGAATACATGGCCTGGCGCTTAAAGCGCCCGCTGGTGAGCGTGGCGTGCAACGAGGACATGACGGCATCCGACCTGGTGGGCCGCTTCCTGCTCGACAAGGACGGCACCAAGTGGCAGGACGGCCCGCTGACCACGGCCGCGCGCATCGGCGCCATCTGCTATCTCGACGAGGTCGTGGAGGCGCGTCAGGACACGACCGTGGTCATCCACCCGCTTACCGACCACAGGCGCAACCTGCCGCTCGACAAGAAGGGCGAGCTGATCCACGCGCATGCGGATTTTCAGCTGGTGATCTCCTATAACCCCGGCTACCAGTCGGCCATGAAGGATCTGAAGCAGTCCACCAAGCAGCGCTTTGGGGCGCTGGACTTCAGTTATCCGGATCGCGAGACCGAGATCGAGATCGTGGCCCATGAGTCGGGGGTGTCCGCCGATGTCGCCGGCAAGCTCGTATCGATCGCCGAGCGCTCGCGCAACCTGAAGGGCCACGGTTTGGACGAGGGGTTGTCGACGCGCATGCTGATCTATGCCGGGTCGCTCATGGAAAAGGACGTCGATGCCCTGTCGGCTTGCAGCATGGCCTTGGTGCGACCGATGACCGACGACCCGGATATGCGTGACGCGCTGGATGCCGCGGTCGGGACGTTCTTCTGAGCCCCGCACCCCAGCCATTGGGGCGGGCGCGGATTGACCGCCGCCGATGCGCCGGAGGCGCGGCCCGTAGTGGCCGCCAAGGGGGGTTTTTGCTAGAATCGTTCGATTTTTTTGCGTGTGGTCTATGATCCAGCTTCGCACATACGTCTATATCGACTCGCTCCAGCCGCAGCTTGCGGCTTACATCGGCAGTGTCTCGCAGGGTTTCCTGCCGGTGCCGGGCGATGCCGCGTTATGGGTGGAGGTCTCGCCCGGCATGGCCGTGCACAGGCTCACGGACATCGCCCTGAAGGCCACGAGGGTGCACCTGTCGCAGCTCGTCATCGAGCGCGAGTTCGGGGCCATGGTCATCCACCATCGGGATCAGAGCGATGTGCGCGAGGCCGGCCATGCGGTGCTCGCGCGCCTGGGCGCGCAACAGGGCGATCGCAAGGCCTGCCGGGTCACCTGGAACGAGGTCATACGCGGCATGATGCCGGACCACACCGTGCTCATTAACCGCCAAAACCGCCGGGGCTCGATGATCCTGCCGGAACAAAGCATGTTCATCCTGGAGACCGAGCCGGCGGGCTATATCATCTATGCCGCGAATCAGGCGGAAAAGGCCTCGAACATCACCCTCATCGACGTACGCGCGGTGGGGGCTTATGGGCGCATGATCATCTCGGGGCGCGAGGCGGACGTGGATGAGGCGGCCGCCGCCGCCATCCACGCCGTGAAGAACCCATCCTGGACCTGAGACATGGATCGCCGCGAGCTGCATGACGCCTTGTGCCATTATCACAGCCGGTTCCCGGAGGAGGCGGCCTACGCGCGGCGTGCCCGCCGCCTTTTGGAGGAGTGCCCGCGTTGTTTCGACCGGGAGACCGATGGCCTGCATGTGACCGCCTCCGCGTGGGTGCTGAACCCGCGTCGCGACGCCACGCTGCTCATGCTCCATCGCAAGCTCGGGCAGTGGTTTCAGCCGGGCGGGCATGCCGACAGCGACGAGGACGTGGTGCGCGTGGCGTTGCGCGAGTGCAGCGAGGAGACGGGGCTGTCGGCGGAGCGCATTCGGCTTCTCAGTCCGGCGATCTTCGACGTCGACATTCACAAGATACCGGCGACGCGCTCGGAGCCGGAACACGAACACCTGGATATAAGGTTTGTCGTCGAGATAGACGAGAATCTGCCGTTGCCGGGCAACGACGAATCGCACGAGCTGCGTTGGGTGGCGCTGCGCGAGGTGCCGCGCTATAACCGCGATCGCTCCCTGCATAGGCTTATGGTCAAAAGCGCGGCGTGGCACCATCTCGCCTGAGCGCGCATAGGTCCTTGGTGGGGCAACAGGCGTCGCGGATGCGGCGCGGCACGAGGCCGTGGCCGATCCAGGGAAGATGCGAGGCCTTCGGGGGCAGCCGACTCCGGCGGGACCGCCCCGTCGCCTGAATGCGGCGTCGGGGCGAGTCTGGTAGCACGAGGATTTTGCGTCGGCTGGCGGCCGGTCGGCGACCGTGGAAGTTTCGGGAGTCGGCCCCGCGGCATGGAGGGATGCCATGGATATGCGCAACACGACCGAGGTCAA
>DAHWGZ010000439.1 GCA_027335965.1 Acidiferrobacter sp. | reverse complement strand
ATCCTTGCAGAGGTTCATGGTGTCGTTCATGGCCGGCGGCGCGCGGCTCATCGTGTAGCCGCGTGCCGCCTGTCCGATACGCCCTTAATGGCCCGCGGGTTTCAGGCCGGGCGGCGCGTGAAGCGGATCAGGACGCCCGCGGCGTTGCGCTCGAGGTACTCGATGGCGACCTGGTGGCCATAGCGCTGCTCCATTTGTTGGAGCAGCGGGATGGGGTCGTGGTCGTTGCGGAAGTCCATGGCCTCGCCGGGGTTCAGGGCATCGAGGGCGCCGAAGATGGCGGCGTGCCGAAACCGCTTGGCGATCCCGCGGGCGTCGAATGGATAGGTGCGATCATCGCGCAGGTGGTTGTGGGCAATCGTCATGAGGAGGGTCTCCGATCGGTTGGGATGGGCGCGCCGTGGGTGCCATCGCGCACGGCGCAAGACAATACTTGACTAAGGCGGTCAGGTAATCCTTGACCGCGATCAAGGACGCCGGGATGCGGTCCGGCGCGATGGCAGGGCCCGCCCCCCCTTGTGTCGTCGTACGCGATCGCGCACAATAATCACGAATCTGTAAGAGTAATCCGATGACCGCTTGCCTATCGCGTCTTTGTCCCGGACCCGCGCGCCGTTTCGACGGCGCGGTCCTGGCCGTACGCGTAACGAAC
>DAHWGZ010000438.1 GCA_027335965.1 Acidiferrobacter sp. | reverse complement strand
CCATGTTGTCTTGTCCTGAAGGTGACAAGTTCCTCGCGCGCCCTTGTCATCGTCGGTGCGCGCCCCGACCATTCCGGCTCGTCGTGCGCCCCGGTTGTCTGGCGGCCACCCTGGCCCTATGAGAAATCCTCCGCCAGGAATCCCGTGACCACGGTCGCGGGATGGGCCGCGTGCGCGCCGGTATCCCGCCTCTGCCGTGCGTGGGCCACGCCGCTGTTGCCACTTGGGCTGCTACTAAGAAGTGACCTCGGGAGGTGGTAGCGTGCTACCCATCCCGGGATATCCTCGGGCGGCATGGGCGCGGCCACCCAGTAGCCTTGCATCCGCTCGCACCCGACATCCTTCAATAATCGCGCCTGTTCGGGATACTCCACACCCTCGGCTACGACATCCAGGCCCAATATACGCGCGGTCGCGGCGATCCCACCGATGATGGCGAGGTCGCGCGGGTTCGCCACGATGTCTTGCAGGAAGCTCCGGTCGATCTTGATGGTTTGCGCGGGGAATCTTTGCAGATAACTCAAGGAGGCGTGGCCGGTCCCGAAATCGTCGAGTCCGATACGGATCCCGAGGCGGGTGCAGTGGGCGAGTGCCGCGCGCGCACGTTCGAAGTCCGGGAGCGGCGCGCTCTCTGTCACCTCGATCTCCAGGCGTT
>DAHWGZ010000437.1:255-656 GCA_027335965.1 Acidiferrobacter sp. | reverse complement strand
ATCGGCGACAGCGCGGGCGGCAATCCCTCCTTGCGGCGAGACCAGCATCAGCGCCAGGGCCACATACACCCGGCGCCCCAGGAACCGCACCGAGGCCGGGGTCGTGCGTGTCTCACACCACCCACAGGTAAAGCTCAATCGGTGGGCATACTCGGCGCGCACCGCCACCGGGCAACCGCGCGGCTTGCGGGGGTAATCCGCGACATGCAAGGGTCCGGCGCAGTGGGGGCAACGGCATCGCCGGGCTTCGGCGGCCAGTTCGGCATCGATACGCGAGAGAAAACGAAAAAACGCAGGGTCTTGCAACAAGTTATGGCACACTGGTGGGGTCTCCTTGGTCTCGAAACCGGAGACTCCCCCGAGGAGGCCTTGGTGATCAAGATCTCTGAGGGGGACTTCCC
>DAHWGZ010000437.1:0-245 GCA_027335965.1 Acidiferrobacter sp. | reverse complement strand
GTGGCCGTGCTCACTACGCTTCTCTTCCATGTGAGAGGCAGGGGTGGCGTGCGATGGGGGCGTATTTCGGATCGAAGGCGACATCAGGATTGTGTCAGGCGATCATCGCCTTGATGCCGCCCCATGACACCTATATCGAGACCCATCTCGGGGGTGGGGCGATCATGCAACGCAAGGCCCCGGCACGGCGCAACATCGGCATCGACCGCCATGATCGTGCTCTGGAGCAGTTCGAGTGCGCCTAT
>DAHWGZ010000436.1 GCA_027335965.1 Acidiferrobacter sp. | reverse complement strand
ACCGAACGGACAGCGGTGGTTCACGACGTGCACGACCCCCTCCCCCTCGGCGCCCGACACGGCCTCGAACTCGCCGCCGATCGCGTTTTTGATGTACACGATGAGCCGCTCATAGTGTTCGCGATCGATCCTTTCGGGCAGATTCATCTGCTGGCGCGCGTAGAGTTCGAGACAGCTGCTGGCCGTAAGCCCGAGGTATTCGATGGCGTCGTGGCGCGGAGCGCCGGAGGCCAGACCGGAAAGCTTGACGCTTTGCGTTACGAACATCTGCAGAAACGACAGCGGACTCAAGTCCGCGAGCGGGTCCTTGTTCGTCATGGCTTGGATCCTCGGGCATCAGCCCCGCGCGCGGCGCAAGGCCAGGCCGGGTGCCGGACGATGGCCCAGTATAGGGCGATCAAACCGGGATCGAAAGCGCGCCTAGCGGTGCCGGCAGGACGTGCCGCACGCCGGGCAGGGCCCCGAACGGGATGACTCGAGCAGACGTGCCGCGTCCTCGCGACCATGGGCCATGCGGCCCTGTATGGCGGGCGCCGCCGATACCACCGGTCGTAACGGGCCTTGACAATGCGGGCAGCACGGCCGGGGCGCGCTGATCCGATGACGGATCGTGAGAGGGTTGTCGCATCGCAGGCAGCGATAATCATAGGTGGGTGCCA
>DAHWGZ010000435.1 GCA_027335965.1 Acidiferrobacter sp. | reverse complement strand
GGAGGCCGCCGCCGTCACCGGTCACAAGACCATGCAGATGTTGAAGCGCTACACGCACCTCCGGGCCGAGGACTTGGCAAAGCGGATGCGCTGAACAGCCCTTGCCGCCAGTACGGCGGCCATGGGCCGGTCGTGTGACGAAGACTTCGCGGGCGCCGGATGGCGTCCACTGCAATAAGGGGCCGCGCGAGGTCCCGCCCAGTCGCCAGGACATAAGCTGCCTCCGAAAACAGCAACACCGGCCGTTCGGCCGGCAATGCCGCAACCTGCTCTATTTTGTCTCCACAAATGGTCGTTACCCCGCCACCATCCACACCCTTGTCCACACCTTTTGTGGATACCGGCCATCGTTGCCGGCCGTATGGCCGGTCGGCCGGCAACGTGGCTCATGCCGGGAATTTTGCGACAAGCCTACCGGGTACACCTCGCGGGTGATGGTACCCGCGAGTGCGGCTTTGGCCTGGGAGGTCGTCTTGTCGCACGTCCGTGAGGAATTCGAAGTCAGTCCCCGGTATGCCGCGGGACGCCTGAATGCCGGTGCCGTGCTCCTTGATGTGCGCATGGCGGAGGAACGCGAGCTGTTTGGCGTCGTGCCGGGCGCGGTCCATTGGCCGCTGGCCGTCGTGCAGCGCTTTCGGGGCGAGACACCCGACCCGGAATGCG
>DAHWGZ010000434.1 GCA_027335965.1 Acidiferrobacter sp. | reverse complement strand
GGCCGGCATTGGCGTAAGGTTTGGCGGGTGGCTGGCCATCCGCAAGGACAGTTGCCGTGCCCCCACACATAAGGGGTGTCCGCGGCCGGCCATATCGACAACACATCGCATTGCGGGCCGCATGGTCCGCCCGCAGAACGGCAGCAAGCGTCTCGCAGCGGAGCGGAGAGATCATGGACCAGCGGCCCGCAATGTGAGCGGCGCCGAGATCGGATCCTAGGGCACGAGGGCGCTTATGTCCCGTCGCGCATACCGACAGCCGGCGCACGCTTGTTGAGCGCGAAGACTTATCGCCACCAACGGCACCGCCAACAAGGATGGACGTAATACCCGCCGCGCGGAACAATCACGCAACCCGAAAGCAGCGCAAATCCCATCAGGATGATCAGGGCCTTCCAGCTTTTTTTATAAAGTTGCCCAAGGTCTTGAAGCATGAGCATTCACCTCCAATGGTCCTCTTTTTCGTAACGCACCCTCTAGAGCCGAATCTGTCAGGCATGCAGGAGAATCCTTCAGCGAGCAAGAGAGCGAGCCTGGCAGGTCAGGCCGTTTTCCGCTTGCAGACCCCGGTTGCTTGGCTCCGTCAATCCGCGCGCCGAGTACGGGTCTCCTAAGCCGCCGCTGTTGCCGCCGACGGCACCGCAAAAACCATGTATAGCGAGC
>DAHWGZ010000433.1 GCA_027335965.1 Acidiferrobacter sp. | reverse complement strand
AGCGGTCCCGCCAGGCTTGTTGAGGAAATTCTGCGCCTCGCCTTTCAACCACCCACCCGCTGCGCCCGCGGCCATGTAACCAGCACCAAGCGCTGCGATGTGCTTGTTGGTTGTACCGTCGGGATTCTGGCTCTCGGCTACGGACCAGGGCACATACCCGGAAAGCGCTTTGTGCACGTGGCTTGCCATCAAGCCAAAGCCATCTTTGGCCGCGCCAGCGTCCACGCCCGCGGCAGCATTGTCGGCGCCAATACCTTCGTTCGCCAGGTTAAATTCCGCGGTCCCTTTAGCGCCAACATGCTTCCCCTGTGCCGCAATCCCTTTCTGCGTGTTGGCCTCATTATTAACAGCTGTGGCGGCCGCCTGGCGCTTGCCGAGCAGGGCTATGCGCCCCGGTGAGGAGTACACAGCTGAAGGGCGCACCGCGTCCTTGTGCCAAAAAAGCGTGGTTTTACGTGATTGTCGACACGAATTTCGCGTGTCTACTCCGCGTATCGCCAGAAACCGCTTTGTTTTTCGGGTCCCGCAATGCTAGCATTGCGACAAGCGGGTTGCGACTACGCGGCCGGCGCTGGGCTCCTGGTACTTATAGGGGCCCTTCTGCTTTATCGGTCCTGGGGGCCAGGAGGCCAAATGGATTTCCATATCGAATATGAGCGCGAAG
>DAHWGZ010000432.1 GCA_027335965.1 Acidiferrobacter sp. | reverse complement strand
ATGGCAGCGCAGCCGGTCGCAGGCATAAACCGTGGCGCTCAAGGGCGCCATGCCCGTGATGCGCACGAGCTGGGCGGGCTCGTTCTGTCGATAGAGCGTCCCCTCCGTGCAGTGGGGGCAGGCATCCCCGCTGTGGAGGTCGGGATGCGCCACCGTGACCTGTTCGGCCCCGGTGTACGCACTCACAGCGTTGCGCCCATGGCCGGGGGCCTTGGGTTTCGACGAAGAGGGATCTGGCGGCAGTGAGGGGGCCGCGTCGGATCCTGGCGCCTCGGTGCCGGGCGCATGACCCTCTTTGTCGGCCTTCTCCCCGAGCACGGCGCGGGTGGTTTCTGTCTTCGCGCCAAACAGCATCCGGCGCAGCCGCTCCAACGAGGTCTTCTTGGCCTGCAGTTCCGCGGTGAGGAACGCAAGCGTCGCCATCGCGGCCTTGAGCTTCGCGTGGTCCGGTGCCGTGAGTGCCCCCGTTTGTGTGCGCTCGACGATGGCGGCGATTTCCTCTATCGGTACCTCGAGGCGCTCGGGTAGGGGTGGCCGGTGTTGCTGCGGCGGTTTCTTGTTCCCGCTCATGCCACGCCCAACAAGCGGGCGCGATAGTCCCGGCACAGCGGCAAGCCCAACACGTCTTTGATGCTGCGGTTTGCCCGGTGGGTGCGGTCGTCCT
>DAHWGZ010000431.1 GCA_027335965.1 Acidiferrobacter sp. | reverse complement strand
CCGACCCATTATGGGAGATTCACGGCGCTTGCACAGGACCCCATGCGCCCCATGGTTTCCCGTGCACGGTCTCGGATAGCACGGGCGGACGTGCCACGGCGACAAGTCATGGATAACGCTTGTGGATTTATGGGTATCGCCGTGGCCGACGACACGAAGGGTTCTACGGTCTCGGAGACACAAGGTGGCCGGACTACGAGGGGCGCGCGTTGTTGCGCGCGCCGCCGGAAATACGCGACGCGGGTAGGGCTGAATGGGCCGGCGTACGCGGCGCCCACAGGCGATCTGAGATGCGTGTCCAAGCATCACGATGGCCGTGTCAACGGCAACGGAATTTGTCCCTTTTCGGCAGGGTACGATGTCGCCATATTGGCCCGTCGTCATCACCTCAGGGGCCTGTCCTGAGTGTCTTTCCGGTAAGCATGCAAGAAACGGTTTTTTGTCCCTGCTAACGTTCGCTGCGTATTTCAACCGATGAGGAACGCAGCGAATGAACAAGACGAGAGAGACGGAACCAGGACGGGATGGCGACGAGACCCTAGAGCAGACCCAATCGCTCTTCCAACGCTGGCGGGAGAGCCGTCCCCACGGCGCGCGTATCCCCAAGGTCTTATGGGCGGCGGCCGTCAGAATGGCCAAGCGCTACGGGGTGCCACAGACGGCGCA
>DAHWGZ010000430.1 GCA_027335965.1 Acidiferrobacter sp. | reverse complement strand
GCTATGTGCGCGAGCATGAGGCCTACGATACCGTGTGTGCCCACTTCTACCGGTTCCTGACGGGCTCCGAGCCCTGAATTGCACCCACTAATTTCGCTGAAGAGCCGTCGTTTTTATCACGGCGGGCACCAGAGGCATTTGGCCGAACATGCCGCCAGTACACGGAGTGCGCTGCAAGCGAAGGGCACTCGTGGGGCCAAAGCGGTTTTGAGGAAACTGGCGCTGCGAGAAAGACGGCTGAACGCGGATACGGCGCACTGTGTGAGTAAGGCCATTGCGGAGCCACACGCGATGGTGGGTTTGGAGTGGCTGAAGGATATCCGCAATCGTACCGAGCGTCGTCACTCGAAGAACGCTTCGGTGAAACGGCGCCGCGCCAACCGCAAGGTCAGCAGTTGGAGTTTTGCGGATGTGCAGGCCAAAACCGCGTACAAAACCCGGCTGTCGGGTGGTGTGCCGATTTGGGTGGATGCGGATTACACCAGTCAGGGGTGCTCTATTTGCGGGCACACCGGAAAGGAGAATCGACCCAATAACGGCCTGCTGTTTGTTTGTGCTCATTGTGGTCATACCCTCCATGCCGATTTAGGGGGAATGGCACTTACTTAAGCCCGTAGCACTACAAATGCCCATATCTGCGTACTTGTTCACGGGCCTCGGCGCGAGGCA